>JBOGZB010000073.1:0-12529 GCA_050697175.1 Solirubrobacterales bacterium
TCGCGGTAGCGGCCGTCCTGCTTGGCCATGTCGGCCAGGAAGCGGACCCCGAAGGCGATGTGGCGGTGCTCGTCGCGGGCCACCTTCTGGAACCCCGCAACGAATCCGGGGAGCGTGTCCTGGTCGGTGTTGTACTCGATGATGAAGTGCTGCCCGGTGAGCGCCAGGGCCCCCTCGATGATCATGTGGTAGATCGTCACGCACTCGACCAGGAGCTCGGTGTCCTCGGGGTTGACGGCCAGCTTGTCGACGCGCCCCTTCAGCATCTCGTCGAAGAGATGCGTGAACGCCTCGTTCACGTTCGGCTGCACCGCCTCGAGGCGGTCGGCGAGGTCGCCTGCGTCCTCGAGCAGCCCGACCTCCTGGTAGAAGCGGTTGAAGAACCTCACGTGGCGCGCCTCGTCGGCGATCTGGGTCGAGAGGAAGATCCGCATGTCCTCGGTCGGCGCGGCCCGCATGATCGGGCCGAGCTCGTCGGTGACCCGCTGCTCGCCGATGAAGAAGGCCGACAGCCCGTACATCCGCTGCTCGCGCTCCTCGGGTGGGATCTTCTCGAGCCAGTCCTGCTTGTCGCGGGTGAAATCGATCTCCTGGGTCAGCCACTGCTGGCGCTCCCACAGCTCATAGAGCTCGGAGTAGCCGAGCAGCTTCGCCTCGCCGCGGTCGGCCGACTCCTGGAGCGCCGGGTCCGAGGTCTCGAGGAAGCCCTCCCGACTCGCGATCTCCGTCAGGGTCGTGAACTTCTTCGGCTCCGCCGCGGTCGTGCTCTCCGTGCCTGCTTCCACCTCGGTCTCCTTCCTAGATGATCGCCACCGCGCGTCCGCCACAGGCTACAGCTCGACTGGCCAGTCGGCCAGGAACTCCATGAGGAGCTTCAGCTCCGAAACATGCGTGTCAGGGCGCCGCAGGCGCCCGCAAGCAATTCAGACCGTGTGACTGGCGCCCGGCTCGAGGACGACGACCTCGGAGTCGGTGTTCGACTCGACGTCGGCCTTGAACGCCGCGGCGTCCGTCTCGATCGGCGGGAAGGTGTCGAAGTGCATCGGGATCACCGTCTTGGCCCCGATCAGCTCGGCGGCGACCGCGCCATCGTGGCGGTCCATCGTGTAGTGGCCGCCGATCGGGATCAGCGCGACGTCGACGGGCGTTCGGCTTGCGATCAGCCCCAGGTCGCTGAACAGGCAGGTGTCGCCGAGGTGGTAGACGGTCGTGCCGCCGAGGTTGATCACCAGGCCCGCCGCGGTCCCGATCGCGGTGCCGGTCTCGGCGCTGAACGGCGTCTCGGAGGAGCCGGGAAGCGTGTTCGTGTGCCAGGCCTGGACGAGCTTCACCCATCCCCAGTCGAACTCGACCGTGCCGCCCAGGTTCGGGTCGCTGACCGACTCGACGCCCTTGGCCTCGAGCCAGCTGGCGAGCTCGACGATCCCGACGCAGTGGGCCCCGGTGCGCCTGGCGAGGCCGACGGCGTCGGCCATGTGGTCGGCGTGGCCGTGGGTGATCAGGATGTGGGTCGGCTCGAGCTCGTCGGCGGTGACCGGCGAGGCCGGGTTGTTCGGCTTCAGGAACGGGTCGACGAGCACCCGGGCATCGCCCTCGGAGAGCTCGAAGGTGGCGTGTCCAAGAAATCTGATCTCCATCGGGTTCAGTCCTCCTGTTCGGGTTGTTCGGCCGTCCGAAGCTCCTCGGCGAGCGCCCAGCCGACCGCGACGCCGACCATCATGCCCATCCGAGCCTCCTCGGCGAGCAGGGTGCGCACGGCGTTCAGCCGCTCCTGCTCGGCGGTGGCGCCGGCCGCCTTTCGGATCTCGTCCTCGTGGGTCTCCTGAAACCAGCCCCCGGCCTCCATCGCCTCGGCGAGGACCCGCTGGAGCTTCGGCGCCGCCGCGCCGACCAGCGCCTCGGCCTCGCGGAACCGCTCCCGGTCGGTGAGCGCCTCGATCGCCGCATCCAATCGCGCCTCGTCAACTGGCACGGCCGAGACCATAGTCACTTGCGTCGCTCCCACATCTCGATCGCGCAGATCGGCTCGTAGCCGAGCCGCGCGTAGACGGGGTAGCCGGCCTTGGTCGCCTGGAGGCTCGAGGTCAGGCGGCCACGATCGCGCGCTTCGGCGAGCGCCGCGTGGAGGAGGCGGCGGGCGAGCCCGCGTCCCCGGTGCTCGGCCAGGGTGGCGACCAGGTAGACGCCGCAGTCCTCGCCGTCGTCGACCGTGCCGAGCACGGAGGCGGGGCTGCCGTCGACCCGCGCCTGGTAGAGGCGCAGCGAAACCTCGGCGGGGGCCTTCGAGAGCGCCCGGCCGAACGTCCCGACCTCCCACCCGTAGGCGAGGTCGTTGATCCGGGTCACGTCGGCGACCGCGGGCTCGGCGTCCCAGTCGAGGCCGTCGAGGTCGGGGGCCGAAAGCCCGGCGAGGTCGGCGACCATCGCGGTCGGCGAGGCGTCGAGCACGTGGCCGCTCTCCCTGAGCGCCTGCACCACCTCGCGGTCGGTCTCGGGGGCCCAGACCGTCCAGGCGCGGACGCCCGCCCGGTCGTAGGCGCGGGCGAGCTCGTCGAGCGAGGGAGTGAGCGAGGCGGAGTCGCGGTAGACGACGGAGTTGATCACCGAGCGCTCGGGCGCGCTCGGGACGATCGACGCGAGCACCCCGTCGCGCTCGAAAAGGGTCGAATCCTCCGAGCCCGTCCCGAGCATCCGGACGAAGGCGCGCAGCCCGCGGCGCTGGAGCTCGATCGCTGCGGCCGGGTCCACGGCTAGCGCTTGCGCGCCAGCGTGATCCCGTCGGCGACCGGGAGCATCACCACGTCGACCCGCTCGTCGGCGGCGGCGCGATCGTTGACCTCGCGAGTGGCGCGGGTGCGGGGGTCGTCGTCGGCCGGGTCGAGCACCTTGCCGTCGCGAAACACGTTGTCGAGCATCAGCAGGCCGCCGGGCCGCACGAGGCGCAGGCACTCCTCGTAGTAGTCGGGGTACTCGGCCTTGTCGGCGTCGATGAACGCGAAGTCGAAGGGCTCGGAGGACGGGAGCGCGCGGAGCGTCTCGAGCGCAGGACCGAGCCGCAGGTCGATCCGCTCGGCGACCCCCGCCTCGGCCCAGTAGCGGCGGGCGATCGAGGTCCACTCGTCGCTCAGGTCGCAGGCGACGAGCTCGCCGTCATCGGGAAGCCCCCGGGCGATGCAGATCGCCGAGTAGCCGGTGAAGGTGCCGAGCTCGAGCGCGCGGCGCGCCCCGATCAGCCGCATCAGCATCGTGATGAAGGCGCCCTGGTCGGCCCCGATCTGCATGATCGCGACGTCGGCGAGCTCTGCCTCGGTCTCGGCGGCGAGCCTTCGCAGGAGGTCGTCCTGGCGCGCGCCGTGCTCGACCGCGTAGGCGTAGAGATCGGCGCTCAGCACCGTGAACTTGTCCGGCATCAGCGGTTCGCCCTCGCGGCCACGAGGCCGGCCCCCACGCCGACCAGCCCACCGACGATCCCCGCCCACGGGTTGGCGAAGTCGTTGACCAGCGGCAGGAGTAGGAGAACGCAGATCGCGACCGTGACAGGGATCCAGTCGAGCTCGTCAGCTCCCTCGGCGAGCGCGTCGGTGCGGCGCAACATGAACCAGGCGCCGACCGCGCCGAGGGCCAGTCCGTTGCCGCCGGCGACCAGGGTCAGGCCATCGCCGAACAGGGCGTCGAGCTGGGGTGCGGCCAGGGCCCCGAGCCCGCCGCAGGCCAGGAGCAGAAGCAGGGTCGCGACGGAGCCGAGGCGTCGCTCGAGCTCGGGGACGAACAGCGCCATCGCCAGGCCGATCACGAACAGGTAGCCGAGATCGTCGTAGACGAACGGCGCGGCGAGGTAGTTCCACCACTGGTCGGTCGCCGTGATCCCGGTCAGCGCCCCGACGTCGAACAGGCTCAGGTCCAAGGAGCGCTGGATCAGCACCAGGAGCGCGGGGCCGAGGATCGCCGCGATCGTCACGTAGGGGCGCTCCGCGGCGAACGCGACGCGCTCGCTCGCCTTCGCCCGCCGCTCGGCGGCCAGTCGCCTTCGCTTGGCGCGGCGGCTTTCGTGCGCGGTCAGCTCATCGCCGTGGCGCTCGAGCTTCGGGGCGCGCTTGCGAAGCCGGGTGCCGCAGTAGGGGCACTCGGTGACGTAGGGGCTCACCTCCGAGCCGCAGCTCTTGCAGACGACGCTCAGCTCGGGTCCTGCCTCGGGCACGACAACGAGAATATCCGGCGGCCGCCTGCTCAGGGTCTGGTCTTGGCGGCGATCTCGGCGACCAGATCGGTCAGCTCGACGCCGCGCTCGACGAGGCGAAGTTGGCGCTGAGCGCCTGTATTGCCCTGAAGCAGATCGCCGACGATCGCCAGCTCGTCGGCGCAGCCCAGCTCTTCGGCGTGCTCGGCCACCTCGTCGAGCACCCCGCGGGCCATCTGCTCGGCGGGTACCTGCTCGCCGCGCCAGAAGTCGATCAGGCTCGCCTCCATGCCCCGGAGCGCCGCGCGGACCTTGTTGTCGTCGACCAGCTCGGTCGGATACTCGACCAGCGGCTGGCCGTCGTCGTAGAGCGAGCTGATCCGATGGGCGAGCGAGACGGTCAGCGCGGCGAGCCCCACGGTGTGCTCGAGGCGGGTCTGCTGGTCGAAAATCCGGGTCTCGACGGTGCCGAGGTAGGGGTGCGGCCGGACGTCGAACCAAAGGTAGGTGTAGTCGTCGATCGCCCCGCCGCGCATCATCTGCTCGACCCGATTCGAGTAGCTCTCCCAATCCCCGTAGTGGGGCGGGATCCCGGCCCGGGGGAAGGCCCGGAAGACAGGGGTCCGCGACGACATCAGCCCGGTCCGGGCACCGCGCCAAAACGGCGAGTTAGCCGACAGCGCGAGGAGCAGCGGCAGGTAGCGGCGAAGCCCGTCGGCGACGTAGATCGCCCGGTCGGGCCCCTCGATCGCGACGTGGACGTGGGTGCCGAAGATCAGCTCGCGGCGGGCGATCCAGGCGAGCTCGTCGACGATCTCGAGGTAGCGCGGTTGGTCGACGATCGCCTGTTCCTCCCACCGCGCGAACGGGTGGGTTCCGGATGCCGCCAGCAGCAGCCCGTGCCGCTCGGCTATCTCGGCGACCGCGCCACGCAGTGCGGCGAGCTCCTCGCCGGCCGCGGCGACGCCGTCACACGGCGTGGTCGCGATCTCCAGCACCGACTGCATCAGCTCGGGCTTCACCTGGCCCTCGAGCGCCGCCGGCACCTCGTCGAGGATCGTCTCGATCCCCTGCGCGAGGTCGAGGCCGCCGGCCTCGAGGATCATCAGCTCCTCCTCGATGCCGATCGTGAACGGTGGCCCGTTGAAGCGGTGGTCGAGCACTGATGGCCACGGCTATTATCCGCATCCGGGCAGGCGTAAACCGCGTAAACCTCAGGAGGAAGACACTCACCCAATGGCGATCGACACCGCTACCGAGCAGAAGTCCCTACTGAGCACCCTCGCGCCCGGCAAGCGCACCCGCCTCCGGCGCCTGCTGTTCGAGTTCGGGCCCGGCCACGGCACGCTGCTGCTGTTGCCGATCGACCAGGGAATCGAGCACGGCCCGCGCGACTTCTTCCCCAACCCGGCCTCCAAGGACCCCGAATACCAGTTCCACCTCGCCGCCGAGGCCGGATACTCGGCGATCGCCTGCCAGATCGGGCTGGCGACCAAGTACTACCCCGACTACGCGGGTCAAGTGCCGCTGATCCTGAAGATCAACGCGAAAACCGACGTCCCCTCCTCCGACCAGGCGCTTTCGACCACCAACGCCTCGGTCGAGGACGCCGTCCGGCTCGGCGCCGACGCGGTCGGCTACACGCTCTACGTCGGCTCGCCGCGCCAGGACGCCGACCTGCACCAGCTCAAGGGCGTCCGCGAGGACTGCGACCGCTACGGGATGCCGCTGATCGTCTGGGCCTACCCGCGCGGCGCCGCGATCGACAAGAAGGGCGGCCACGTGTCGTTCTACGCGATCGACTACGGCGCGCGGCTCGCGATGGAGATGGGCGCCGACGTCGTGAAGCTGAACCGCCCGCAGATCAACCCGGAGAAGGACAAGGGCGCCCCCGCGCCCTACAACACGCTCGAGCCCTCCGAGGAGGAGGCCGTCCAGCAGGTCGTCGCCTCGGCCGGCCGCTCGCTGGTCGTCCTCTCAGGCGGCTCGAAGATCAACGACGACGAGCTTCTGAAGCAGACCCGCGAGATCATGGAGTCCGGCGGCTCGGGCGTTATCTACGGCCGAAACGTCTGGCAGCGCGAGCGCTCCGCGGCGCTCGAGATCATCGAGCAGATCAAGGAGATCATGCTCTCGAGCGTCACGCGCATCCCCTAGCGCCAGGTCCGCGCCGCACCCGGCGTCCCGCGCCGGCCGTTCACCCGTCGGCCACCCGCAACGCCCGCGTTCCAAGGGCTGGTTAGGGGAACGACCCCGCGCCGCCCGTTCCCCCCTACCCAGCCATATCGCGGCTCCGCGGAGCCGCAAACGTCACGGCTCTGCCCCCAACCATCGCGAAGCACCGACATCCCGCCCCGATCCGAGGCCGATCCGTGGCCGATCAGCCCCCGATCCACGTTCTTTGCTCACTTGTGGCGCCCATAGACCCCACAACCCTTCAAAGAGCGGGCTGGGAGGGGTTAGCGAGCTCGGCGGGGTTCGAGCTGGGAGAAGGTTCGAGCTCGGCAGAGCTTTTCGGAACCCATCGCGAATCGCCGACATGGGGTCGGCTCGACAAAGCCGCTAGTTCCCTGCTCGAGGCGATTGAGTCCCAGGCCGCTCCCAAGACCGCGCCCTTAGTGCCATCTGTGGGTCCATCGCCCCACGCGGGCTTCACGAACGAGACGAGAGGCGGACCTCTTTACGCGAAGGGCGTATTTGAGGCCGCGGAAATGTCGGTCGTTCGCGATGGGTTCGGAGACGGGGCTGATGAAGGGGCGGTCGCGGTCCGCGATGGGTTCGGGAAGGGGCTGGTGAGGGGTAGCCGGCCGCGATGGTGTGGGAGAAGGGGCTGGTGAGGGTGGGATCGGCTTGGTTCGCCGTGGTTTCGGATCGGCGATTCGGACTTTGAAGGGTTGGGGGGTCTGTGGCCGCCCAAAGTGCGCAATGTCCGATCTGGCCGGCGCAATGTCCGGGTTGGGCGGCTGCGCCTCTTTCAACGCTCCCCTACCCAGCCCCTGGGCGGCTCCGCAGAGCCGTTTTCGTCGGGGCTTTCGCCGAAGAGGTCGCGGATCGGTGACATTCGGTGCGAGGTTCGGGCGGGGGGCGCGGTAGGGTCGGGTTGGCTTGGGAGAGGCATGAGAGTCGGGGTTCTGATGGTGCTCGCGGGCATGGTCGCGCTGGCCGGCTGTGGCGGCGGCGACTCGTCGGATCCGACGCCCACGGCTGGGTCGGTCGAGGCACAGGTGGTCCGGGTCGTGGACGGGGACACGATCGTCGCGTCGGTCGAGGGGGCCGATCAGTACGTCCGCTACATCGGGATCGACACTCCGGAGACGGTCAAGCCGGGGACGCCCGTCCAGTGCTTCGGCGAGCGGGCGAGCGCCGAGAACCATCGGCTGGTCGACGGGCACACCGTTCGCCTCGTCTTCGATCAGGAGCGGCGCGACGTCTACGGGCGGCTGCTCGCCTACGTCTTCGCCGGCTCGCGATTCGTCAACGCGACGCTGGTGCGTGACGGCTACGCAAGGACCCTGACGATCGCGCCGAACACCGCCCACGCTTCGCTGTTCGACCGCCTCGCGGGGCGTGCCGGCCAGGCTGGGCGGGGGCTGTGGGGGCGCTGCTGAGACGAGGCCCCTAGTGACGATCGGCACGCGAAGCGCGGCAGGGATGCCACCCGGTTTGCTAGGTTCAAAGCCGTCGTGTCAGGGTCGCTTCGCCACGCGGCCCCTCAGTTTCCCCACGACGAGCAGCTCCCCGAGGTACCCCGCTGATGAGAATGCAAGAGAGCATCGAGTCGTTCGAGCTCGCCTTCGAGCAGGAGGCGGCTGTGGAGCGGAACCGCCGCAAGCAGCTTCGCCAGCGCGCCGCGAACCGCTCGCGGGCTCGCAGCATTCAACAGACCGAGCAGCGGGGAAACGTCGCCTTCGGCGTCCTGATCGTGGCGCTCAGCATCACCGTTGTCACCGTGGCCGTGGTGATGTTCGAGTCGCTCGCCTGGCTGATGGGTTGACGCCGGGCTCGGCCCGGCGTCGCGTCGGCTCAGTCCTTGGAGAGTTCGTCGAGCGCTTCCTCGACCCTGTCGGCCGAGCCACCGTTTTGCGAGTGGGCGTGCCGGGCGTCGCCGGCCTTCTCCTCCTGGATGGAGATGTAGACCTCCTTGCGAAACACGGGAATCTCACGCGGGGCGCTGATCCCGAGCCGGATCTTGTCGCGCGACACGGCGAGCACGGAGACCTCGACCTCGTCTCCGATCATGATGCTCTCATTCAGCTTGCGCGTCAGGACCAGCATCGTGCCTCCTTGGATCGGGCCTCCCGACGGTCCACGGCCCGGGCGAATCAGGGTAGCTACTGGAACCCAGGTACGCCACCCACAACCGTTCGTTAGCATCACCCGCGCCTGACGGGACGGGCACCTCATGGCCAGAAAGCCGCTCCGCTCACAGCTCAACCAGATCCGTGCCTGGGTCCGCCAGGGGCGAACCGACGCCTGGATCGCCCACCAGCTCGACATCCCGACCTCCGAGCTGCGCGAGTTTCGCCGTCGCCACGAGTTGGCGCCGGAGGCCGAGGGCGGTGAGGTAGAGCTGCGTGACGAGATCGAGGCCGAGATCGAGGCGACGCTCGGCGACGACGAGCCCGACGAGGATGACGAGCCCGACGAGGATGACGAGCCCGAAGAGGATGAGCCGGCCGACGACGCGGACGGCGGCGGCGACCGCGATGACGAGGACGAGGACGAGGGTGAGCGCCATGACGAGGACGAGGGTGAGCGTGAGCCCGACGACGAGGGCTCAGCGGCCGACGGCGACGAGGCCCCGGCCAGCGGCCGGCGGCGTCGCAGACGGCGGCGCAGGCGAAGCGGGGCACCGCGGGCCGGGGCGGCGATGCAGGGCACCTTCGACCACGGCAAGGACGAGGGGTTCGGCCTCTGGCTCGACCCCGCGGTCGAGGAGGACCCGGTCTACACCGAGCACTGGGCCGGCCATCGGCCGGTCGAGGTGACGATCGAGCCGGACCGGATCGTCATCAAGCGTTCCTGAGCGGAGCTTCCCGCCCCTCACCGCTTCGCTGGCCGCCCTCGCGCTTCGCCTCCTCGCCGTCGCGCTTCGCCCCGTCGCCGTCGCCCTTGGGTCCCTTTCCGTCCCCGCCGCGCGGCCGCTCCCGCCCGTTGCCGCTGCGGCGGGTGCGCCAACCCTCCTCGGGGAGCTTCGCGAGGTCGTCTCGGAGCCCCTCGAGAATCCGGAGCTCGTGGGCGTCCGCGCCGGCGGTCAGGAGCTGGCGCATCTTGCGAAGCCGCACCGCGACCGGCTCGCTCGAGAACAGATAGAGCGAGATGTCGCCGTCGAGGTCGCTTCGCTCATCGACGTGGACGCCGCCGGAGCGGCCGGTGTCCCGCAACAGGCGAACCAGCCGGGCCCCCTCGGTGTCGCCCAGCTTGCCGACCTCCTCCTCCTCGCCGTCGGGGGGCGGGTCCACGCCCGCGGGCGGGTCCTCGCCGTCGGGGGGCGGGTCCTCGCTCCCGGCCTGCGCCGTCGGCACCGCCTCCGGGGGCGCCAGGACCTCGGGCGGGATGCGATCGACGATGGCCGTCCGCAGCGCCTTTCGATCCCCCGGCTTCAGGGTCCGGAGGCCGGCCTTCGGGCTGAACTTGAGCGCCGAGCCCCGGCGGAGCGCCGACTTCGTGATGTGGCTGAGCGGCTCCCAGTGGTAGCGGGGAATTATCCGCAGCACGAAGAGCAGCCCGAACCAGATCAGCATCAGCGCCGCGATCACCGGCAGCTTCTCGAGCTTTCCGGCCGGGTGCAGGAAATGGAATCCGATCGCGATCGTCGCCGCCACGAGGGTCGCAAGCGACATCGACATGTACGGGAAGTCGAGCGCTCTCGAGCCGCGCTGCGAGTACGTGAACATGATCACGATCGGGATCATGAACGCGACCAGCATCGAGATCGGCGCCGCGTAGATGCCGAGATTGGTGCCGTTCAGGAGCAGCAGCATGAAGGCGATGTAGGAGACCGCCACGAGGATCGTCGCCATCACGAAGTTGCGGCGCTTGTTCGGATAGACCGCGTACTGGCTGACGCTCCGGTAGAGCGCAGGCATCGACATCGCGCCGGCGGTCAGCGGGATCAGGGGCGCCGCCGAGGCGAACTTGTGCCCCCCGATCTGGATCAGGATCTCGCCGCCGAGCACCATCGCAAGCACCGCGGTCAGGGTGAGGAGCCAGAAGTAGGAGAGCATCTGGCCGTTCGCCACCGCCACCCCGTACTGGCGCATGAACGCCTCGTAGCTGGCCGTCTTTCGGACCGGCCGAAGCGCGATGCGGAACCCCTGCGGCAGGAAGGCGACCATGAACCCGGTCCGCGAGGCGAGGTTGTAGAGGCCGATGTCCTTGTGGTCAACGAACCGCGAGAGGATGAACGAGTCGGCGTTCTGCACCACCCACATCGACGAGGCGATCGGGGCGCGGATCCAGCCCCGGTTGAGGATCTCCTTGAGCTCGCCGAACGAGAACCCGACCACGAAGCTCTTCCAGATCAGGGCCACGCAGATCACGGTCGCGAGCGTGGTGCCGATCGTCTGGCCGATGATCGCGCCCTTCACCCCCGCCCCGGCCGAGACGATGACGATGATCGCGATCAGGTTGAAGGTCGGGCGCGCCGCCTCGATGATCGCGTAGGTGAGCCCCCTGCCCTCGAACCAGACGACCATCTCGGCGAGCTTGAACAGCGCCCAGACCGAGCCGGTGATCGTCGCGAAGACGACCGCGTCGGCCTGGCCGGGGTCCTGGAGCAGGAACGAGGCGATCTGGGTGCGGAAGATGAACACCGTGGTGATCGCGACCACGGCGAGGAACGTCGTCCACACCACCCCGACCCCGAGCGTGTAGGTCGGGAGCACCGACGCCTGCTCCTTGGACTCGTCGTCGCCCTCGACGTCGTCGTCATCGTCGTCGGAGACGCCGAAGGTCCTCATCATGGTCCCCGGCTTGGAGAGCATGTGGATGATCTGGGTGACCAGCCCGGTCAGGAAGAAGAGCAGCGCGTAGGCGCCGAGCTTGCCGGGGCCGAGCAGGTTCGCCACGACCGCGATCGAGCCGTAGTGGAGGATGTTGGTGAGGAGCAGCGACAGCCCCTGCATCCCGGAGAACCGCGCCAGCTGGGCCCCGAGCAGCGCGCCGGCTCCACCGGGGTGGGTGTGCTCGTGCTGCGGCGGCTCGTCGGGCTTCTTGGCGCCGGACCCCTTGCCCCGCGGCTTTGGCTTTCGCTTCTTGCCTGGCTGGTCGGCCATCAGGTCCAGATCGACCAGGTCGCGAACTCGCGACCGGTCAATTCGCGCAGACGCTCGGCGTCCTCGCGCAGCGAGCGAAGCGCCTCGTCGGGCAGCGCCTCGCGAACCTCGGGCACCTCGATCGTGCGCCGAAACGGGAACAGGCCGCCGACCGCGCGCCAGAAGGTCGGCGGGATCGCCCGGCCGCGCGGCGTCTCGCCGATCCGCTCGAGACGCATCGCGAGCGGGGTCGCCCGGGTCTTTCGCGACGTCTTGTGGCGCTCGTCGGAGAAGCGGGCGTGCGAGAAGCCGGGGTCGACCCCGATGAACTCGAAGACGCGTCGAAGGGTCTCGATCCGGTTCGTCCGGAGCTCCTCCTGCTCGACCAGGAGGATCCGCTCGAGCGGGTAGACGCGCAGGAACTGCTGAAGCTGGGTGTAGTAGAGGCTGCGGGCCAGATACGAGGTGTTCGGGTGCATCAGCGTGGTGCGCAGATCGCCCTTCTCGCGGCGCTTGGCGTAGTTGTGGATCCAGTGCGCGGCGATCCGGTCGATCGGGTCGCGGACCATGTACAGGAGCTTCGCGTCCGGGACGACCGAGTGCATCCGCTCGGGAACCCCGACGTGCTGGGGGTAGGCCGTGTAGTTGGGCGACGCCTCGCCCCGCACGGTCGCGCGGGCGTCGAAGTGGGCCCGGTACCAGTCGAGCCCCCGCGGGAAGCTCCGCTCGGCGATGAAGAAGTTGAGCTCCTTGGGCTTCGACATCGACGTCTCGGGATGGAGGCTCAGGTAGTAGTGGAGACCGCTGGTGCCGCACTTCTGGGCCCCGATCACGATCAGGTTCGGCAGCGCGCCCAGCGGCGCCTGGGACGCCGAATCACCCGGATCGCGCCGCCCGCGCCCAGCCGGCGGCGCCCCGGGCGTCGCAGTCGTGCCCGTGCCTGACTCCATGCCCAGCAGGGTACCGGGACCAATACCGGCCAGAACGGGCCTTTGAGACAATCCGCACCTGCCCCGGGGGCGGTCTCAGCGAAGCAGGGCGGCGCGGCGGCGCGGGCGGGCCGTGGCGGCGGCGAGGAGGTCGGGCGGCGCGTCCC
>JBOGZB010000074.1:0-4632 GCA_050697175.1 Solirubrobacterales bacterium
CGGGCGAGCAGTAGACGACTCGGGCCCGCCCGTCGCGCACCCTGGCGAGCGCCTCGTTGGTCGCCTCCGCCCCCAGTCCCGAGGCGACCATCGCCACGGGATGGCCGGCGGCTCTGAGGCGCGTGCACTGGTCGGCCATCAGCGCGATCAGCGGGCTGACCACGATGGTCAGCTCCTCCGATGCAAGGCCGGGAAGCTGGTAACAGAGGCTCTTGCCTCCGCCTGTCGGCATGACGATCAGCGCGTCACGGCCGTCGAGCGCGGCCTGCACCGCCTCGCGCTGGCCGGGCCGAAACGAGTCGTAGCCGAGGTATGAGAGCACCGCCTCGGGATCGCGCGGTCCCCGATAGACGCGGCTCGCCTCGTCCAGGGCATCGAACCCCTCCAGCCCCTGAAGCGCCAGGGTCGCCTGGGCTTGCTCGTTCGCCGCCATCCGCCAAGCGTATGGCGCCCACCGGTCGCGCCGTCCGGGACACCCGATCCGGCTCGACCGGGAGCGAGCCTTCGAGCCGCAGCGTGTCATCCTGCGCTCCGAGACTCACGCCAGGCATCCACGGGAGGAGACCAGTCGATGGAGGAATCGGGAGCCCGCGAGGAGACCGTCCTCGTAACCGGCGCGACGGGATATCTGGGGGGCTGGTGCGTAGCCGAGCTGCTGCGGCGCGGGTACCGGGTTCGCGCCACGGTCAGGGACCTCGCCCGCGAGCCCGAGGTCCGGGCCACCGTCGGGTCGGAGGTCGACGCCGGCGATCGGCTCTCCCTGGTCGACGCGGACCTCGGCTCCGAGGCCGGATGGGCCGATGCCGCCCAGGGCTGCGACTTCGTGCTCCATGTCGCCTCCCCATTCCCTCCCGCCCAGCCGAAGGATCCCGACGAGCTGATCGTCCCGGCGCGCGATGGGACTCTGCGGGTGCTCGGAGCGGGCCTTGACGCGGGGGCCAAGCGGATCGTGGTCACCTCGTCCTCGGCCGCGGTTCGAAACGGCGGCTCCGCGCCGGCCGGGCGGCCGCTCAACGAGGAGGACTGGACCGATCCCGACAACCCGAAGCTGACCCCATACTCGCGCTCCAAGACGATCGCCGAGCAGGCCGCCTGGGCCCTCGCCCGCGAGCGTGGCGCCGAGGACCGCCTCGCCGTCGTCAACCCGGTCGCGATCCTCGGGCCGGTGTTGAGCGACGACCTCTCCTACTCGCTCGAGATCGTCCAGCGGCTGCTCAAGGGGATGCCCGGCGTCCCGCGCCTCGGCTTCAGCTTCGTGGACGTACGCGACGTCGCCGACCTCGAGATCCGCGCGATGACGGCGCCCGAGGCCGCCGGCCAGCGCTTCCTGGCGGCCGGGCCGTTCCTCTGGATGGCCCAGGTGGCCGGCATCCTGCGCGACCGGCTCGGCACCGCGGCCGAGAAGGTCCCGACCCGCACCGTCCCCGACCTCCTCGTGCGGGCGATGGCGATCGTCGACTCGGGCCTTCGCACCGTGGTCGGCGAGCTCGGCCAGGAGGTCACCTATTCGTCCGAGAAGGCCAAGGACCGGCTCGGCTGGTCACCCCGCCCGGTCGAGGACACGATCACCCAGACCGCCGAGAGCCTGGTCAAGCGGGGCCTGGCGTCGGGGTGACGTCCGAGGCGCGGTCGGCCGGAGCGGCGTCGCCCGCCGCCGAGATCGAGAGGCTCGCGAGCGAGAGCTCCGAGCTGGCGCGACGGCTCGCCGACGAGACCGAGCGGGGGCGGCGGCTGCCCGACGAGCTGGTGGCGCGGCTCGGCGACTCGGGCCTGTTGAGGGCCGGGGCGCCGGCCGAGGTCGACGGGCTGGAGCTGGCGCCCGCGGTGGCGCTGGGTTGCGCGGAGGAGATCGCCCGGGGCGACGCCTCGGCCGGATGGTGCGTCTCGATCGCGATCACCAGCAGCCTGCTGGTCGCCTACCTCCCGGCCGATGGTCGGACTGAGCTGTTCGGCGACGGCGCGGGCATCGCCGCCGGAGTCTGGGCCCCGCGGGGAAAGGCCCGCCCGGTGGACGGCGGGGTCGTCGTCTCCGGCCGCTGGCCGTTCTGCAGTGGGATCGACCACGCCGACATGCTGTTCGCCGGCTGCTTCGTCACCGGCGATGCCGGCAGCTCCGAGCGCCCGCCCGCCCCGAGTGTCGTCGCGATCCCCAAGGAGGAGCTCGAGGTCCTCGACGCCTGGCACACGCTCGGCCTTCGCGGCACGGGCAGCCACGACGCTGTCGCGAACGAGGTCTTCGTCCCGGAGGCGCGCGTGCTCTCGGTCTTCGACGGCCCGGTGGTGGACCGGCCCACGTACCGCTTCCCGGTCTTCGGCTTCTTCGCGCTCTCGATCGCCGCGGCGGCGCTCGGCAACGCCCGTGGGGCGATCGACGAGCTGATCGAGCTCGCGCTCGGCAAGGTCGGCCAGGGATCGTCGCGAACGCTGGCCGAGCGCTCTCCCACCCAGGCGGCGGTGGCGACCGCCGAGGCCTCGCTGCGTGCCGCCCGCGCGTACTTCACCGATGCGATCGACGCCGCCTGGGTCGCGGCTCGGGACCCCGAGCCGGTCTCGATCGAGCGTCGCACCGACCTCCGCCTGGCCGCGACCCACGCGACGCGGACCGCCGCCGAGGTCGTCCGCTCGATGTACGACCTGGGAGGCGGAAGCGCGATCTACGACACGTCGCCACTCCAGCGCCGATTCCGCGACGCACACACGGCGACGGCGCACTTCCAGGTCAACGAGGCGTCCCGCGAGCTGCCCGGGCGGCTGCTCCTGCGCCAGCCATCCGAGACCCCGACCCTGTGAGGAGGCGACTATGACGCTCACGAACGCCCAATGCCGGCTCGCCGCCCGCCCCGACGGCCTGCCTGAGCCCTCGGATTGGAGCTTCGTCGAGGAGCCCGCGCCCGAGCCCGGCGAGGGCGAGTTCCGGGTCCGCGTCGAGCACATCTCGATCGACCCGGCAATGCGGGCCTGGATGAACGCCGGCCGCTCCTACGTTCCGCCGGTCGAGATCGGCGAGGTGATGCGAGCGGCCGGAATCGGCCGGGTGATCGACTCGCGCCATCCCGGCTACGAGGTCGGCCAGCACGTCTATGGCGTGTTCGGGGTGCAGCGCTACGCGATCTCCGACGGCGCCGGCGTTCACCCGGTGCACACCTCCCAGGCCCCCGCCGCGGTGCATCTCGGGACGCTCGGAATCAGCGGCCTGACGGCTTACTTCGGGCTGCTCGACGTCGGCCGGCCCGAGCAGGGGCAGACGGTCGTCGTCTCGGGCGCGGCCGGGTCGGTCGGGAGCATCGCCGGCCAGATCGCGCGGATCAAGGGCTGCCGGGCGATCGGGATCGCGGGCGGACCCCAGAAGTGCGCCTGGCTGACCAGCGAGCTCGGCTTCGACGCGGCGATCGACTACAAGGCGGCCGACGTCCGGGCGGAGCTTCGCGAGCATGCGCCCGACCGCGTCGACGTGTTCTTCGACAACGTCGGCGGCCCGGTGCTCGAGGCGGGGCTCTCGCGCCTGGGGCGCGGCGCCCGGGTGGTGCTCTGCGGGGCGGTCTCCCAGTACAACGCCTCGAGGCCGCCGAGCGGCCCCGCCAACTACATGCAGCTTCTCGTCATGCGCGCCTCGATGGCGGGGTTCGTGATCTTCGACTACGCGGACCGCTACGCGGAGGGCTTCTCGGAGCTCTCCAAATGGCTCGCGTCGGGAGAGCTGCGCTCCCGCGAGGACGTTCTCGAGGGGGACGTCGACCGATTCCCCGAGGCCCTGCTTCGGCTGTTCAGCGGCGAGAACACCGGCAAGCTGATCCTGGCGCTCCCGGCCGACGAGTGACCCCGCGGGCCACCACGGCCCGCCGCCGGCAACTACACGCTCACGAGACCGGCATCTCGTTCAGGGCGGTCACGTCGAGCGGCTCGATCCCCTGCTCGCGGCAGTAATCGAGGTATCGGCGGTGTTGCGACTGCCAGTCCTCGATGCCGATCGTATTGTCGTCCTCATCGAGGAACTCGAGGGCCCCCTCGACGACCACGAAGACCTCGACCATCTCGTCCCCCTCGGTGACGAAGGTGTGCGAGGAGCTCGCCGTCTCGAATACGAAGTCGCCGGCGCGGGCGACCCAGTCGTGCTCGAGGTAGCGCCAGGCACCGCTGATCGTGTAGAGCGTCACCGAGCCGTAGTGCTTGTGCTTGCCGATGTGGGCGCCGGGCGGGCCCTTGAGGATCAGGGCGAGCTGGCCCGATGCGCGGTCAATCCGAAGCAGCTTGATCGTCACGTGCTCGCTGTAGGGGGTGAATGGCACGTCCGGCATCCTCGCGGGGTCCAGGTGGCGGGTCTCGAGTGCGGTCAGGTCGGCGCTCATCGGTTCCTCTCCTCAGGTTGTAGCCATCGGGCCTCGAGGATCCATTCTCGCCCGTATCGGCGCCTTCGTGCGGCCGGCCGGCAAGTGCGGAGAAGCCTGAGGGCAGAGCCTCCTCCTGACCCCCCTTGCACGGCGGCCTCCTCCTGACCCCCCTTGCACGGCGGGGTCGCGATTGCAGGCGGTCCGGCGCGTCCGGCTAGGCGGGCGCGCGCGAGCCGGGCGCGGCGGGCGCGTTCTCGAACCCCGAGCCCCTGGCGGGCTCCGCGGCTCGGGCGCGGCTCAGCCG
>JBOGZB010000075.1:0-5421 GCA_050697175.1 Solirubrobacterales bacterium
TGAGGCTGGCGAAGTTCCTCGCCCACGGAGGCATCGCTTCTCGGCGTAAAGCTGAGGTGATCATCTCCAAGGGCCGGGTCACCGTCGGCGGGGCGGTCGTGACCGACCCAGCGCGGGATGTCACTGACGCTGACGAGGTCCGGGTCGACGGGAGCTTGGTGGGGGAGGAGCCGCGGGAGGTTTGGGCGGTGAACAAGCCGGCGGGCGTGGTCTCCACGGCGAGGGAGCCCGGCAAGCGACAGGCGGTGGTTGAGCTCGTCGACTCGCGGGCGCGGCTGTACCCGGTCGGCCGCCTCGACGCCGATTCGACCGGGTTGCTCCTCCTCGCCAACGATGGCGAGCTGGCCAACCGGCTCACGCACCCCCGCCACGAAGTCGAGAAGGCCTACCGGGTGGAGCTGCGCCGACCGCCGTCCGACGCCGACCTGCGCCGGTTGGCCAGCGGCGTCGAGCTGGAGGACGGGATGACCGCGCCAGCCGAGGTGCGGCGCCTGGGCGAGCGCGAGATCGAGATCGTCCTGCGCGAGGGCCGCAATCGTCAGGTGCGTCGCATGGCCGAAGCGATCGGCAATCGGGTGGTGGCTCTGCGCCGCGTCCGCTTCGGCCCGATCGAGCTCGGTCAGCTCCCCCTGGGGCAGGGCAGGCGCCTCGGCGAGGAGGAGATCTCCCGGCTCTGGGAAGATGCCGGATAGTGAGGTGGGTTCCTTGAGCGAAGAGCGACTCTTCGCGGTGCGCGGCGCCGTGCAGGCCGAGGCCAATGAGGCCGGGGCGATCGTCGGCGCGACCGAGGCGCTGATGCGCGAGCTGCTCGACCGCAACGAGCTGAGCGCCGAGGCGATGGTCAGCTGCCTGTTCACCACCACCGGGGACCTCGACGCTGAGTTCCCCGCGGTTGCCGCGCGCCGCCTGGGGCTCGACTCCGTGCCGCTGATCTGCGCCCGCGAGATCGACGTGCCGGGGGCGATGCCGCAGGTGATCCGGGCGATGGTCCACTACTACGCGCCCGTCGGCCACAAGCCCTCGCATGTCTACTTAGGCGCCACCCAAGAGCTCCGCGCCGACCTTCACGCAGCGCAGTGAGCACTCGTTGAAGGATTGTGGGGGCGGGTGCCCACACAATCCTTCAAACTCCTCCGCATGAGCGTCACCTTTGCCGAGAAGCTTGCCCGCATGCCGGGCTACCAGGCCGGCGTGCCCACCGGCCAGGCTCCGGAGGCGATCGCGGCTGGCGGCATCGCCCAGCTCGCCTCCAACGAGTCGCCGGCGCCACCGCACCCGAAAGTGGTTGAGGCGATCGCCGCCGCCGCCACGGCGATGAACCGCTACCCGGACCCCGATGCCACCCTGCTGCGCCGTCGCATCGCCGAGCGCTACGACACCGACCCCTCGCGGATCGCCGTCGGCAACGGCTCTTGCGAGATCCTGCTCGCCGCCGCCGAGGCGCTCTGCGAGCCGGGCGACGAGATCCTCTTCGCGTGGCCGTCGTTCTCGATCTACCCGCACCTGGCGGCGCTCTCCGGAGCCCGTGAGATCCGGGTGCCGCTCGCCGAGGGCTACGTCCACGACCTCGACGCGATGGCGGCTGAGGTCACCGCCGCGACGCAGCTCGTCTGCGTGTGCAACCCAAACAACCCGACCGCCACCCACCTGCCCGTCGACCGGGTGCGGGAGTTCTGCGCGGAGCTTCCGGATCACGTCACGATCGCCCTCGACGAGGCCTACGTCGAGTTCCAGGCCGACGACGACCCGGATGCGACCGTCGACCTCCTGGAGGAGGTCCCGAACCTGATGGTCGTGCGGACGTTCAGCAAGGTGCACGGCTTGGCGGGGCTTCGGTGCGGATACGCGCTCTGCTCGGCCCGGCTTCGAGCGGCGCTCGACGCGGTGCGCCAGCCGTTCAGCGTCAACGAGCTCGCCCAGGTCGCCGCGGCGGAGGCCGTCCGCCACGGCGACGACGTGGCCGAGCGGGTCGAGCGCACGATCGTCGAGCGGGTCTTCGTCGAGGAGGGGATCCGCGAGCTCGGGCTCGAGCCCCCGGCCTCGCAGGCGAACTTCTCCTGGGTGCCGCTCGGCGAGCTCGACGAGGGAGAGGTGGTCGCCGCGCTCGGCGAGCGCGGCGTCGTGGTGCGAGGCGGCGAGGGTCTCGGCGATCCCGGCCACATCCGGGTCACCTACGGGACCCGGGCCGAGAACGAGCGCTTCCTCGCCGCCCTCGGTGACGCCCTCGCCGCTTGACCAGGCGGCTGGGCGGCTCTTCCCAGCGGCTTCGCCGTTTGCGCCGAGTGCCGTCGCCTGCTACAAAAGGTGTCGATGGACCGAGTTCGCACGCCGGCTCTCAACACCGCCCCCCAGGGGCTGCGCCCGCGTGCCCGGTTCCATTACTTCTGGCGATTTAGCTAGGCGTCCGGCTCGGGCCGCTTCGGCCCACCTGGCAGGAGAGCTCCACCGGACGCCGTGCCCGCGCCCCTACGCGAACGCTTGAACGAGAGGAACCAGGAACATGGCAGTCGTGACGAAGGAAACGGAGAACGCGCGATGATCGCCGGCATGGAGAGCCGGCGCACCAGGGACTCGGTCCGTGATCGCCGCATCGAGCGGGTCGTCGAGCTGGTCTCGCCCGCGACCCTCCTCGACGAGCTTCCGCTCGGCGACGAGCGCGCTGCGGCGCTGGTCCGCGGTCGCGAGGAGGTCGCCGCGGTGCTCGACCGCGAGGACGACCGCCTGCTCGTCGTCGCCGGCCCTTGCAGCGTCCACGACTCCGACGCCGCGCTCGACTACGCCCACCGACTCGCCGACGTCGCGGCCGGCCTCGGCGAGCACCTGCTGGTCGCGATGCGGGTCTACTTCGAGAAGCCGCGGACGACGATCGGCTGGAAGGGGTTGATCAACGATCCTCACCTCGACGGATCCGCCGACGTCAACGCCGGCCTGCGGGTCGCCCGCGAGCTCCTGCTCGACGTCCTCGACGTCGGGCTTCTGATCGGATGCGAGTTCCTCGATCCGATCACCCCGCAGTACATCGCCGACACCGTCGCGTGGGGGGCGATCGGCGCTCGGACCAGCGAGAGCCAGACGCACCGCCAGCTCGGCTCCGGGCTCTCGATGCCGATCGGCTTCAAGAACCGAACCGACGGGAACGTGAGGGTGGCGGTCGACGCCGTCCGGGCTGCGGGCGCCCAGCACGCGTTCGCGGGCATCGACGACGCGGGTGCCCCCGCGATTCTCCACACGACGGGGAACCCCGACGGACACGTGATCCTGCGCGGGGGTGACGACGGGCCGAACTACGGCGCCGCCGACGTGTCGAGCGCGGTCGAGCTGCTTCGCGCGTCGGGCCTTCGGGAGCGGCTGGTGATCGACGCGTCTCACGGCAACAGCGGCAAGGATCCCGACCGCCAGGTCACGGCGGCGGATGAGATCGCCGCACAGGTTTCGGCCGGCAACCGGTCGATCGTCGGGGTGATGCTCGAGTCGTTCATCGTCTCCGGCCGGCAGGACCTCGCGTCCGGCCGCCCGCTCACCTACGGCCAGTCGATCACCGACGCCTGCCTCGACTGGGAGCGAACCTCGATGATCCTCGACCGGCTTGCCGGCGCGGTGGAGGCTCGCCGGCGGGCATGAGGCTCGCTGTCCTCGGCGTCGGCCTGATCGGCGGCTCGATCGGGCTCGCGGCGAGGCAACGGCTCGATGCCGAGGTCGCGGGCTTCGATTCCGACCCCCGCAACGCCGAACGCGGCCTCGAGGTGGGCGCTCTCGACCGTGCCGCCGGCTCGGTCGCCGAGGCCGTCAACGGAGCCGAGGTCGTCTTCTGCGCGGCGCCGATCGGCGCTCTTCCCGGGTTGGTCGGAGAGGCGCTCGACCAAAGCGGGCAGGACACCGTGGTCACCGACGTCGGCTCGACCAAGGAGGCGCTGCTGGCCGGCGTCCCCGGCTCGCCGGGCGAGCGGTTCATCGGCGGGCATCCCCTGGCCGGGGCCGAGACGGACGGGGTCGACAACGCGAGCCCCGGCCTGTTCGAGGGCGCGCGCTGGTACCTGACCCCGACCGAGCGCTCGAGCGGCCTCCTCTACGACCGCCTTCAACGGGCGATCGCCGGCCTCGGCGCCCGGCCCCAGGCGATCGACGCCGAGACCCACGACCGGCTGATGGCGACCGTCAGCCACGTCCCTCACGTGATCGCGAACGTCCTGGTCCGCGAGGCGGCCGCAGCCGCCGACGAGGAGTCCGAGCGGCTTCCCGAAGTCGGGCCGAGCTTTCGCGACACGACCCGGGTCGCGGGCGCCAACCCGGTGGTCTGGGGTGACATCTTCGCCACCAACCGCGACGCGGTTGCCCGGGAGGTCGAGGCGATCTCGGCCCGTCTCGGAGAGGCGGCCGCCCTGATCCGCTCGGGCGACGCGGGCGCGGTGGCCGAGTGGCACCTCGCGGCTCGCGAGGACCGCCGGCGACTGCTCGAAGCCGACCTCGGCGGCGACGACCTGCGAGAGCTCCGGGTGGGGGTCGAGAACCGCCCCGGCACGGTGGCCGAGATAGCCCTCGCCCTCGGTCGGTCGGGCGTCAACATCGAGGACATGGCCCTCTATCCCGCCGCCGACATGCGCACCGGCGCCGTATCGCTTTGGGTGGCGGGCGCGGACGAGGCCGAGCGAGCCGGCGAGATCATCCGCGGGCTCGGCTACTCGGTCTCGGGATGACCCGGTTCGATCCGCAGGGCCCCCTGGCGGGCGTCCTGCGGCCACCCCCGGACAAGTCGATCAGCCACCGCGCGGCGATCGTCGCGGCGATGGGGGAGGGGAGGACCGACGTCGAGGGATACCTGGACGCGGCCGACACGCTGGCGAGCCTCGAGGCGCTTCGGACGCTCGGCGTCGCCGTCGAGCGGTCAGCGAGCCCCGAGATCCCGGGTGGCCTGCAGGTTCGCATCGAGGGGATCGGCCTCCGCGGCCCCGGGGCGCGGTGGCCGGGAAACGGGCGCCCGGACTCGCGCGGCGCGGTCGCGATCGGGGTAGAGAACGCAGGGACGCTCCTTCGGATGCTCCCCGGATGGCTGGCGGGCCAGGCCGAGGGGTCGTGGGAGCTCGACGGAGACGAGTCGATTCGCAGGCGACCGGTGGACAGGGTCGCCGAGCCGCTCGCTTCGATGGGGGCCGA
The DNA here is from genome assembly GCA_050697175.1 of Solirubrobacterales bacterium. Lineage (GTDB taxonomy): Bacteria > Actinomycetota > Thermoleophilia > Solirubrobacterales > 70-9 > AC-56. The sequence continues at coordinate 5,152 of JBOGZB010000075.1, forward strand.
GGTCGATTGCCGCGACGGGCGGCTCCCCCCGCTTCGAGTCACCGGCGCCGAGCTGCGCGGAATCGACTACCGACTGCCCGTCGCGAGCGCGCAGGTCAAGTCGTCGATCCTGTTCGCCGGCCTTCTCGCCGACTCTCCGACCAGGGTCGCCGAGCCGGCTCGGACCCGCGACCACACCGAGCGCCTGCTCGGCGCGGCGGGGGCGAGGATCGAGTCGGTCGACCCCAGGACGCTTCCCACCGGCGGCGGGACGGCCCGCCGGATCACGAT
>JBOGZB010000076.1:0-1519 GCA_050697175.1 Solirubrobacterales bacterium
CTCGATCCGACGCGCCTCGACCCCGCCGCTCGGGGCGACGGCTCCTCTGGCCGCGTGAGCCCTCGCTCCTCTCCGCGCCCCCTCGGCGCTGCGCTTCGCGGCGTTCGCGGTCGGAGCGAGCCGAAGACGCTCCTCGCCGCCGTCCAGGGAATCTGGACCAGGGCGGCGGGGGACGCCGTCGCCTCACAGGCGGACCCGGTCGCCGAGCGAGCGGGAACCGTGACCGTTGCCTGCCGGTCGGCCACTTGGGCGCAGGAGCTCGACCTGCTTCAGGTCGAGCTCCACGAGCGGGTCAACGAGGAGCTCGCCGCCCGCCCCGGCGAGCCTGATCGAGGGCGGGTTGAGGCGCTTCGGTTCACCGCCCGGGCAATCGACCCACTTTAAGCGTAATTTGCAGGGAATTTGTATCAGACCTGTAGCTTTTCCGGCGGGCTTTGCTGGTATCCTTGTAGAAGCTTGACCCGATGCCCCGAACCGCCTGGGCCGCACAGCTTGCGGCGTGCCGGCCGGCCGGGGTTTCTCATGACGCCAGCGAGCGGAAAGGACTGAGTGGCCAGCAAGGCACGCACCGACGGCAGCGAGAACGCCGCGTCATCGGTCGAGGGGACCGGCCAGCCGACCCGCGGCACGAAGGGCAGGGCCTCCGGCGACGGCTATACGGCCAAGGACATCACCGTCCTCGAGGGGCTCGAGGCGGTTCGCAAGCGTCCGGGCATGTACATCGGCTCGACCGGGCCCCGAGGGCTCCACCATCTCGTCTACGAGGTGGTCGACAACTCCGTTGACGAGGCGATCGCCGGCTTCTGCAGCCAGGTCACGGTCACCCTGCACCCCGACAACTCGGTCAGCGTCGCGGACGACGGCCGCGGGATCCCGGTCGAGGAGCACGAGAAGGAGAAGCGCCCGGCGGCAGAGGTCGTGATGACGACCCTTCACGCCGGCGGCAAGTTCGGGGACGGCGGCGGATACAAGGTCTCGGGCGGTCTGCACGGCGTCGGCGTCTCGGTCGTCAACGCGCTCTCGGAGCGCCTCCACCTCGAGGTCCGCCGTGACGGACACGTCTGGTCCCAGGACTACGAGCGCGGCAAGCCTCTGACCGACCTTTCGGAGGGAGAGAAGGCGAGGGACACCGGAACGACGATCACCTTTCTGCCCGACGGCGACGTGTTCGAGGACGTGGTGCTCGACTACCAGACCCTTTCGGAGCGGCTTCGCGAGACGGCGTTCCTGACCCGCAACCTGCGGATCGAGCTGATCGACGAGCGCGGCGCGGGCCAGAAGGAGACCTTCCAATACAAGGGCGGGATCGTCGACTTCGTCGCGCACCTGAACGAGAACAAGGACGCGCTCCACCAAAAGACCGTCTACTTCGACAACGACGCCGACGACGGCCAGGTCGAGGTCGCGATGCAGTGGAACTCCTCCTACCAGGAATCGGTCTTCAGCGTCGCCAACAACATCAACACCCATGAGGGCGGCTCCCACCTCTCCGGCTTCCGCTCGGCGCTGACCCGGACCC
>JBOGZB010000077.1:0-11357 GCA_050697175.1 Solirubrobacterales bacterium
CGCCTGGGGGTCGCAGATCCGAAGCTACGTGCTCCACCCGTCCCAGCGGGTCAAGGACCACCGCACCGGCCACGAGGCCGGCGATGCCCAGCGGGTCCTCGACGGCGACCTCGACGGGTTCGTCCGCGAGTACCTGCTCAAGACCGCGTCCGAGCGCTAGCCACGGCCGTGGAGGACGCAGCTCGCCAGCTCGTCGCCCGCGCCCTCGCCGAGGATCTCGGGGCCGGCGACGTCACTTCCGACGCCACGGTGCCTTTCGACGCGGTGGCCGTCGCGCGGCTGGTGCAGAAGCGGCCCGGCGTGGTGTTCGGCCTCGAGATCGCCGGCGAGGCGTTCTCGCAGGCGGGCGCCGGCCCGCTCGAGGAGCTCGAGCCCGAGGGCTCCTGGCGCGACTCGGTGCCCGCCGACGTCGCCGTCATCTGTGGCCCGGCGAGGGCGCTGCTGGCGGCCGAGCGCACTGCGCTCAACCTGCTCTGCCACCTGTCCGGCGTCGCGACGCTGACCGCGCGGTTCGTCGACGCCGTTCGAGGAACGGACGTCGCGATCCTCGACACCCGAAAGACGACCCCCGGGCTGCGAGCGATCGAGAAGGCCGCGGTCGCCGCCGGCGGCGGGCGAAACCACCGAATGGGGCTCCACGACGCGGTGCTGATCAAGGAGAACCACGTCGCGCTCGCCGGTGGGCTGACCGAGGCCGTTCGCCTGGCTCGAGATGCCGGGCCCGGCGCTGCGATCGAGGCCGAGTGCCGGACCGTGGCCGACGTCGCCGAGGCAATCGAGGCCGGCGCCGAGCGGCTGCTGCTCGACAACATGAGCCCCTCCGAGCTCCGCGACTCGGTGGCCGCACGAGACGAGGCCGCCGCCGCCGTCATCCTCGAGGCCTCCGGCGGGATCGATCTCGACAACGTCGCCGAGGTGGCCGCGACCGGGGTGGACATGATCTCGGTCGGCGCGCTCACCCATTCTGCCCCGGCCCTCGACCTGAGCATGCTGCTCGAAAAGTAACTCCGCCGGAAGCCTCGCCTGCGGCTAGGTATCCGGCGGGCTCGGGGGCGTTACCGGGCGGCAGGACGTAGCCGCCCGTCCCAGAGGGGGATAGAGTCGTCACATGGCCGTCAGCGAGGACCTTCGAGCACGGCGCGAGGCGCTCGTGATCGAGCACATGGAGTCCGAGAATCGCCACGAGTTCGACGTGACGCTCGAGACCTTCGACCACCCGCGCTACGAGCTGATCGGCACCGGCGAGGTCTTCGACGGCCCCGAGGAGGTTGCGCGCTACTTCGAGGAGACCCGCACCGCCTTCCCCGACCAGCGAAACGAGCTGATCGCCCTCCATCACTCCGACGACGCGGTGATCGTCGAGGCGAACCTGTACGGGACCCACGACGGACCCCTTCGAGGGCTTCCGCCGACCGGCCGCAGCTTCGAGATGCAGTTCTGCGCCGTGTTCGTGTTCGAGGAAGATCGCCTGGTCTGCGAGCGCGTCTACTTCGACCCCGGCATCATCCTTCGCCAGCTCGGGGTCGCCCACGACCCCTTCTCGGTCACCGGGCGGGTCGCGACCGTGGTCAATCACCCGGTCACCGTCGGCCGCGCGCTCACCCGCCGGATCCTGAGCCGGTAGAACCCGCGTCCCGGCGGGTACGCACCGGTAGAACCGGAAACCCGCGACCCGGACGCCTCAGGCGACCGCGCGCTTCGTCCCGGCGGGTACGGGTCGCGGACTCATTTCAAAAGCCTCGACAGCCGGCGGTCCTTGAGCACGCGGCCATCGGTCTGCTCGGCGGGGCAGTAGCAGGTGATGTGCTCGGAGTAGTGGACCGCCGCCAGGGTCTCGCCGCATCGCGGGCAGGGCTCGCCCTCGCGGCGGTGGACCTGGAGCGGCATGGGCATCTTGTCCGGCACGGTCTCGCCGATCACGTCCTCGTAGTGGTCGATCGCGTCGCCGAGCACCCCAAGAGCCGCGTGGAGCCGCTCGAGCTCGTCGCCCTCCAGGTCCGAGCCGCGCCTGAACGGGGACAGCCGCGCCTCCCACAGCACCTCGTCCACCCAAGAGCGGCCGATCCCCGCGACCACCCGCTGGTCGCGGAGCATCGGGTGCAGATGGCGCGGCTGGTCGATCCGCTCGGCGAGCTCTGCGAGCGGCGGTGCCGGCCAGACCTCGGGGCCGAGCGTCGCGACCATCTCGTCGTCCTCGACCTCGCCGGCGGGCATCAGCTTCGCCCAGGCGCGCTGCTTGGTGCCGAACTCCCGGAGGCGAAGCTCGCGGCCGCCGGTCAACCGGACGAGCACCCTCGAGGCGCGGTCTCGAAGCGAGGCCCGCTTGTCGAACACCTGGAGCCTGCCCGCGGACATCATGTGGATCAGCATCGCGAGCGGATCGGCGCCGGCCGCCTCGAAGCCGACCACCGGCATCTTCCCGATCCGCCGGACCCCCGAGATCGTTCGACCGACGATCGCGTCGAGCGGCGGATCCACGGACTTGAGCGCCACCATGCCGGTCGCGATCGCCGACTCGACCTCGGCCCCGGCAAGCGACGCGTCCAGGCGGCGAGCGGTGATCTCTACCTCGGGCAGCTCGGGCATCGGGCCTCGGATCAAGCCTAGGCTGCCAGCTAGAATCACGATCAGTCATTCGCTTCGCTCGAGGCCCGTCAAGCCCAGCCGGCGAACATGAAAGGAACGGCATGGCAGTCGAGCTGCCGACAGTTCAGCCCAGCGTCGTCCCCGAGCTTTCCGTGGCCGAGATCCGCGAGCTGGCCGAGGAGGTCAGGGCGCTGGCCGCCGAGCGAAACGCCGTCATCCTGGCCCACAACTACCAGGTGCCCGAGGTCCAGGACGTCGCCGACCTGACCGGCGACTCGCTCCAGCTCTCGCGCGAGGCGGCGAGCACCGCGGCCGACGTGATCGCCTTCTGCGGCGTCCACTTCATGGCCGAGACGGCCTCGGTCCTCTCGCCCTCAAAGACCGTCCTGATTCCCGATCGCGACGCGGGCTGCTCGCTTTCGGAGTCGATCGACGCCGACCAGCTCCGCGATTGGAAGGCCGAGCATCCCGGCGCCGTGGTCGTCATGTACGTCAACACCTCGGCCGAGGTCAAGGCGGAGACCGACTACTGCTGCACCTCGTCGAACGCGGTCCAGGTCGTCGAGCACATCTGGGCGGAGCGCGGCCCCGATACGGAGATCCTGTTCGGCCCCGACATGTGGCTGGGATCGTTCGTCGCCCGCGAGCTTGGCCTGCCCGACGACGCCGAGCGCTACCGGCGCTTTCACGTCTGGGACGGCGAGTGCCACGTCCACGCGGGGATCCGCCCCGACGACATCGCCGCCACCCGCGCCGCCCACCCCGGCGCCGAGTTCCTGATCCATCCCGAGTGCGGGTGCTCGACTCAGGCGCTCGAGTACGTGGCCTCCGGGGACCTCGATCCCGAGGGCGTGCAGATGCTCTCCACCTCGGGAATGCTGCGGCACGTCGCCGCACACCCCGACGGGGAGTTCATCGTCGCAACCGAGACCGGGATGCTCTATCCGCTCCAGCAGGCGGCGCCCGGGGCCCAGTTGATCGAAGCCAACCGGATGGCGTTCTGCCGGTACATGAAGATGATCACGCTGCCGAAGCTCCGCGACTCGCTGCGCGACCTGCGGCACGAGGTCAAGGTGCCGGCCGAGATCGCCGCCCGCGCGCGGTTGCCGATCGAGCGCATGGTCGCGATCGGCTGATTTCGCCGTGATCCCGGGCGTCGGACCCGGGCCGCTGGTACTTTGAGGGCGTGTTCGGGGTGTTGGCCCGGATCGTCCTGGCGCTCGTCTTGGCAGGGTCGGCGGCGATGAAGCTCGCAAGCCCGCGGTCGAGCCGCGCGGCGCTGGCCACGTTCGAGGTCGAGGGCGAGCGGACGCGGTGGATCGGCTGGGGGCTCCTGATCGTCACCGAGCTCGGGCTCGCGGTGGGCGTCGCCGCGGGCAGCGATCAGGCCGCCTTCCTGGCCGCCGGGCTGCTTGCCATGTTCGCGGGGGCGTTGGTCAGCGCGATCATGCGTGGCCGCGCCGGAGCCCCGTGCGCGTGCTTTGGGTCTCGATCGACGGTGGGGTGGGGAGCGGTGCTCCGCAACCTCGGCCTCGCCGCCTGCTTCGCGGCTCTCCCCTTCCTTCCCCACCAGAGCCTCTCGACCGAGCAGTGGCTGGCCGCCGGAGTCGTCGCGGCGCTGCTCGTCTGCGCCGGGCTCGCGATCGCGGTGCTGGCGCTCGCCCGCGAGGTCGGGATGCTGCGATTGCGCGTCGGGCCGTCCTCGGCGCTCGAGATCGCCGAAGAGGGACCAGCGCCGGGTGAGAGGGTCGAGGCGATCGAGCGCTTCGAGGACATGGGCGAGCGCGCCCTCGCCCTCGCGGTCTTCACCTCGGAGGGCTGCCGCGTCTGCCGCGGGCTCGAGCCGGCGATCGCCTCGCTCGCCGACCACCCCGCGCTCGCCGTGCGGGTCTTCGACGAGGTGGCCGACGCCGAGGTCTGGCGCGGGCTGGCGATCCCGGGGAGCCCGTTCGCGATCGCCCTCGACCCGAACGGGACGGTGCTCGCCAAGGGGACCTTCAACAACCTGGCCCAGCTCGAAAGCGTCCTGGCGACGGCCGATCACCGCCGGGCAGAGCTGGTCGGGGCCGGTTAGCCGGCCATGGGGCGTGACCGGATCGGAGAGGCGCTCGACTCCCTGGCGGGAGAGACGTCTCGGCGGGGCCTGCTGGCTCGCGCCGGCGCGGCCCTCGTGGCCGGAGCCGCGGGGGCGACGGTGGCCAAGGTGGTGAAGCCCGGCGAGGCCGGCGCGAGCGCCTACACCAACTTCTGCGGCCACACTTACACGACCGGGTCGTGCATCCACCCGCTCGGGCTTCCGCGGGTGGACTCGAGCGGCTACCCGATCCGGCCCTCGGACGGCCGCAAGATCGACAACATCGGCCGGCTCGTCAGCCACAAAGGCCTGCCGATCCACGACGACGGACGCCTGCGGCGCGATCCGGACGGCCTGCCCATGCCCGCGGCCCCTAGGACCAAGATCTGCAAGGAGACAGCGCGCCACTACGGCTTCGAGGCGCATCCGCAGGGCTCCTGGTACCGGTGCTGCGGCGGGACGGTGCGAAAGCTCTGGGACTGCTGTGCCCACAACGACAAGCGGATCAACGGCGATGCCGCCCTGCGCGGCTACTGCTACGGGGGGCGCAAGGTCTTCTGCGTGACCTACTACCAGACCCACGTCCCGTGCTGAGCGAAGTGACTCTCGCGGCTCGTCCGGGCGCGGTGCGCCGATGAGCGCCCTCGAGCTGAGCCTGGCCGCGGCAGCGCTGCTCGTCGGGCTGACCGGCGCATGGTCGCCGTGCGGGTTCTCGATGGTCGAGACCGTGGGGCTGGCGGGCGAGCCGGCCCGCCGCCGGACGACTCTCGCCGCTTGCGCCACCTTCGCTCCGGGAGCGGTGCTCGGCGGCGTGGTGACCTTCGGGCTGCTCGCGGCGCTCGGCGAGGTGGCCCACGGCGCGAACGGGCGCGTGGCCTGCCTGCTCGCGGCGGCGATCGCGCTGGTCGCGGCGGCGGCCGAGGCGCGCGGCACGCGAATCGTTCCCCAGATCCGACGCCAGCTCCCGGAGCGATGGCGCTGGACGATGCCCCTGCCGCTGGCGGCGGGCCTCTACGGGATCCTGCTCGGGCTCGGCTTCACCACCTTCGTTCTGAGCTTCGGCGTCTGGGCCCTCGCCGGGATCAGCGTGGCGCTCGGCGACCCCGGGCTCGGGCTGATGATCGGCGCGGCGTTCGGGATCGGCAGGGCGATCCCGGTGGTCGCGGTCGCGCCGATCGTGGACACCCCTCGCGGCAATCGGTGCATCGAGCTGATGGCCGAGCGGCCGGTGCTCTACCGGGCGTTTCGGCTCGGCGACGCCGTGACCCTGTGCCTGGTCGCCGCGGCGCTGACCGCGACCGCCACCGCGACGGCCGCGAGAACCGAGGCTCCGCACGGGGCCGACCCGTCGACCACGGCCAAGGCGCTCGTCTTCCAGCAGCACGGCCGCGGGGGCGTCGAGCGAATCAAGGGCCACACCCACCGGCTCCCGGGCCGCGACCCGGCGATCGGCGGGCCGTACGCCGCGGTCATCTCCGGCAACGATCGGATCGCGATCCTCAACCGGTTCAACCGTCACGAGCTCGGCTCCGTCTCGGCGCCGGGCGCCAGGGCGCTCGCGATCTCGTCCCGCTGGCTCGCTTACCTCGTGGTCGTCGGCGACCGCTACGCGCTGCGTGCGCGGCGCATCAACCGACCCGGCCACCCCGGCGACGTAAAGGCGATCGCCTCGGTGTCGAGCCCGGCCCAGATCGGCCACCCGAGCCTCGACGGCGGGACCATGTTCTACGCGGTCTCGCGTCGCCACCGAAACGCGATCAACCGCCGAAACCTGAACTCCGGCAAGGGGGGAACCGTGCTGCGCTCCTCATCCGCCCAGCTCCTCAACCCGGCGGCCGACGGGCGCCACCTCCTCTATGTGCGGGTCCGTCGGGGGTCCGAGCCTCCGCTGGCGATCCATCCGCGGCCGCTTCGACAGAGGCTGATGGTCAAGCGGATCGGCCGGGGCGGCTCCGGCCACAGGATCTTCTCGCTTCGCGGCGGGCGCACGCTGTGGACGACGGCGCTGACGGCGCGGCGCGCGTACGTGACCCTGCTCGGCTCGAAGGGGCCGAGGATCATCTCAGTCCAGCGCTGAGAAGGCCGCCCCGGGAGCGGAGCGGCGCTCCTACGGCGGGCTCAGGGCCCGCGGTGGGATGTCGCCGACACCGATCGCCCGGTAGAGCGCCGCGCTCGGCTTGGCGATCAGCCATCGCCCCCCGATTCTGCGCAGGTAGACGACGTCGTCCTCGATCGAGGGCTCGCGCTGGTCCGCGAACCGGGTCACCGTGGTCGCGACGACGCGGGCCCGATCGCCGTCGATCGAGACCGATGCGATCCGGGCCACCCGCGACCCGTCGTACACCGGGTATCCACGCGGGTCGCGGTATCCGATCGACGCGACCAGCGAGCTTGCGCACCCGCCCCGGCGGCGCGGGAGCCGCACCCTCGACAGGGTGCCCGGGACGAACAGCCGGCACAACCGGCCGCCGGCTCGCCGATCGAGCGCCGCGACGTAGCTGCGGACAACCGCCGCGACCTCGACCTGGCGGGAGTCGAGCCGCGCGGCCCGCGACTCGTGCACCGCGCGGCGGACCTGGGGGCGGACGCCCTCGGGCTGGCCCGATGGCTGCGAGGGGCGCGAGCCCGAGGTGTGAGGAACGGAGGTCGATGCCGATGTCCGACCGGTGGGGGGCGCGTGATCGGGGTCGCCGGGGATCGCCAGCGCCGCCACGGCTGCCGCGAGGGCGACGGCGAGGATCACGACGATCCACCAGCCCGGTCTCCTCATCGACCCGTCACCGGCTGATCGGTCGCGCTTTGCCTCCCGGCTCCGTGATGGGGCCGAAGATACCCGGCGTCGTTCGTGAGTGTTCCTTCACAATCTTCGCTACGCTTCGGCTGACGCCGAGCCGGGCGCGCCGCCCGAATCGGGTGGCGCAGGATTGCGGCGGGCGTCGGAGAAACACGCCTCGTATGCCCTCGCTCAGAACAGGCGCGCGGCGGCGCCGACGCGCCGCCAACGAACCGTCCCGCCGCGCGGCGCGGCGAGATTCGACATCGGAATCTTCGCCCCGCCATCGCCCGCCGATCGTCGAGCTTCGCGACGCGACCGTCGTCTATCCCGGCGGCCACCTCGGCTTCGAGCGGGTCTCGTTCGCGCTCAACCGGAGCGAGTTCGCCTTCGTGGTCGGCCCGACCGGGTGCGGAAAGTCGACACTGATCAGGGCGCTGATCCGCGAGGTCGAGCCGGCGAGCGGCGAGGTGCTGATCGCCGGCCACGACATCAACCGGATCCGGAGGTCGCGGGTCCCACATCTTCGCCGGCGAATCGGGACGGTCTTCCAGGACTTCAAGCTGCTCCCCAACCGGACCGTCTACGACAACGTCGCCTACGCGATGCAGGTCACGGGCGGGGCGCGCAGCGAGATCCGGCGACAGGTCCCCGAGATCCTGCGCCTGGTCGGCCTCCAGGGCAAGGTCAACAGCTATCCCGACCAGCTCTCGGGCGGTGAGCAGCAGCGGGTGTCGATCGCTCGCGCCTTCGTCAACCACCCGCCGCTCCTGCTCGCCGACGAGCCGACCGGGAACCTCGATCCCGAGACCTCGATCGGGATCATGCAGCTTCTCTACCGGATCAACCGCACGGGCACCACGCTGCTGGTCGCGACCCACGATCGCGACATGGTCGACAAGATGCGCCGCCGCGTCCTGGCGCTCGACGAGGGAAGGCTGGTTCGCGACGAGGCGACGGCCGGTTACCACGACGAGTCGACCCGGGAGTTCGCGGTCAGGGTTCGCGCCGAGATGGGGGTCGGCGACGAGGGCCACACGAACGGCGAGCCGAGCTAGGCCGGTGGGGGTTCTCGAATGAGCCGACTGTTCTTCTTCATCGCCGAGGCCTTCCGAGCGCTGCGGCGAAGCGCCGCTCCAAGCCTCGCCGCGATCGTCACGGTAGTCCTCACGACGCTCCTGCTCGGAGTGTTCGTACCGGTCATCAAGGCGAGCTCGACGACCAACAACAACGTCCGTTCTCAGCTCGCGCTCCGCGTCTTCCTGAAGGCGGGCGTCAGCAACAAGCAGGGCAAGAACGTGCAGGGCAAGATCGACAAGATCCCGCACGTCGCGCGCACCCAGTACATCTCGAGCGGCCAGGGCATCCGGGTGCTCCAGAACGAGGTCGGAAAGGGGCCGCTCAGCCAGGGTCTCAGCCAGCTCAAGCACAACCCGCTGCCGCCTTCGATCAACGTCTACCCCGACGATCCCGACAACCTGGCGTCGATCCAGTCCGCGATCCTGCCGACGGGGTCGAACAAGGCGAAGCCGATCAGCCCCGCGATCGACACGGTCAACAACTCCCAGCAGCTCGCCCACCAGATCCGCACCGTGACCAACGCGGTCAAGATCATCCTCTCGGTGATCGCCGTGCTCCTCTTGGTCGCCTCGCTGATGCTGGTCGCCAACACGATCCGTCTCTCGATCTACGCACGCCGCCGCGAGGTCGAGGTGATGCGGCTCGTCGGGGCGACCAACTGGTTCATCCGCTGGCCGTTCGTGATCGAGGGTCTGATCGTCGGCCTGGCGGGCGCGGGTGTGGCGGTCGGCCTGCTGTGGGTCGGCAAGGTGGCGATCATCGACCCGCTGAAGCAGAACTTCGTCCTGATCGACAATTTCTCGACCGTCGGCTTCACCCAGCTGATCGTCGTGCTGGTCGGCTCGGCGGTCGTCGTCTCAGCGCTCGGCAGCGGGATCACCCTGCGCCGCTTCCTCCGCGTTTGATCGGGCGGATGTCCGACCGGGGCCGGCGCCCGTGAACGCGGACCGGCGCCGCGGCATGTGGACCGGCTTCCTCGCCGGGTTCGCCGTCGCCGCGGTCGTCGCGGTGGCGGTCGTCGCGCTCGCCGGGGGCCTCGGCAGCTCCAATCCGTCGGTTCAGGCGAGCGATGTGATCCAGCAGAACTACTTCAAGCCGGTCGGCACCTCGCTGCTCGACAACGCGTCGGTGGACGGAATGGTCCGAACGCTGCGCCGGCGCTTCGACGACCACTTCTCGCACTACTTCAACCCCCAGCAGCTTCGCCAGTTCGAGGAGGCCAACTCGGGGCAGTTCTCGGGCGTCGGGATGACCGTGACCGAGGTCAAGCGCGGCCTTCGCGTCGCGACCGTCCTTCCGCGCACCCCCGCCCAGAGGGCAGGGATCCGGCCGGGCGACGTGATCGTCGCGGTCGACGGGCACTCGATCGCCGGGGTCTCGTCCGACGTCTCGGTTGCGCGGATCAAGGGCCCGCCGGGAACTCCGGTCCGGCTCCGGGTGGTCTCGGTCCGGGGCGGGAAGACTCGGACCATCCGGGTCGAGCGCGCGACCGTCCACGTGCCCGCCGCCACCGGCGAGCTCAAGCAGGCCGGAGGCACGAAGGCCGCGTACGTGCGGTTCACGACCTTCAGCGAGGGGGCGCACGCCGACCTCGCGCACGTCCTGAAGCGCCTCGACCGCCAGGGAGCCGAGGGACTGGTGCTCGACCTGCGAGGCAACGGCGGCGGGCTCCTGAACGAAGCGGTCCTGTGCGCGAGCCTGTTCCTCCAGAAGGGCCAGCTCGTCGTCTCGACCGACAGCCGGACGATGGGCCATCGCGACTACCAGGCGGTCGGCGATCCGCTGCCCTCGCATCCGACGGTGGTGCTGATCAACCACGACACGGCGTCCGCGGCCGAGATCCTCGCCTCGGCGCTCGCCGACCACCACCAGGCGACCATCGTCGGCACCCGCTCGTTTGGCAAGGGGACCTTCCAGGAGGTGCTGGACGTGGCGACGGGCGGGGCGCTCGACCTGACCGTCGGCGAGTATCTGACCGCCGACGGGATCTCGCTGGCGGGCAAGGGAATCCGGCCCGACGTCCACGCCGTCGACAATCCGAACACGGCGCGCGACGAGGGCCTCGACAAGGCGCTCGCCGTGCTCGCGGAGAAGGCGGCGGTCGAGAACAGGTGAGCCCTCGCAGCGGCGCACCGCTCGGACGGCGGGTGGCGAGCGTCGAGCGGCGGGGGCGGTTCGCGGTCGCCGAGCCGCTGTTCGAGCGCGGCCCCCAGGCGACACTGGGCCGCGGATCGGTTCGGGTCGGCCCGGGCGAGATCGCCCTGGTCGACTTTCACCGCGGCGGGGCCCGCGCGCTTCGAGTGCTCGGCTCCGCCGACTCGGCGCGCGACGTGGTCACTGCGCTGCTCTGGGACCGCGGGGTGCGGCGCGGATTCTCGAACGCCCTCGAGGACGAGGCTCGCGAGGCGGCGGCCCACGCCCGAGAGGGACGCGCCGCGAGGCGCGACCTGACCGAGCTCGCGACGTTCACGGTCGATCCGGCGAGCGCCCGGGACTTCGATGACGCGGTGTCCGCCGAGCCCGACGGAGCCGGGGTGCGCCTGTGGATCCACATCGCCGACGTCTCGGCTCACATCGAGCCCGGCGGGGGATTGGACACCGAGGCGCTTCGCCGCGGTACCAGCACCTACGTTCCCGGGACGGTCGAGCCCATGCTCCCAGCGGTTCTGAGTGACGAGGCGTGCAGTCTCGCCCCCGGGGTCGAGCGGCTCGCGGTCAGCGCCGAGATCGTCCTCGGTGAGGACGGCAGCCCGCGCTCGGCTTCGTTTCATCGCAGCCTGATCCGCTCCGACGCCCGCCTCACCTACGAGCAGCTCGACGAGTTCTTCGGCGGCGCGTCCGAGC
>JBOGZB010000078.1:0-1605 GCA_050697175.1 Solirubrobacterales bacterium
GGGTCGGTCTGGGCGAAGATCAGCGCCACCTCGGAGACGTTGCCGAGCGAGATCCACATCTTCTGGCCGCTGATCCGCCACACGTCCCCATCGAGCTGAGCTCGGGTGCGCATCCCGGAGGGGTCCGATCCCGCGTCGGGCTCGGTGAGGCCGAAGCAGCCGAGGGCCTCGCCGGAGCAGAGCCGTGGCAGCCATTCACGTTTCTGCTCCTCGGTTCCCCAGCGCTCGATCGACCCGCAGACCAGCGACGTTTGCACCGAGACCACCGTGCGGGCCGAGGAGTCTCCGCGGCCGACCTCCTCGACGATCAGCCCGTAGCTCAGGTAGTCGAGCCCGCGCCCACCGTACTCCTCGGCCACCGGCGCGCCGAGGTAGCCCATGTCCCCGAGCCTGCTCGCGAGCTCGCGGTCGAAGCGGGCGGCCCGGTCGTTCTCCCGCGCCCGCGGGACGACCTCGTTGTCGACGAAGTCCCGCGCCGTCTCGGCGATCAGGCGCTGCTCGTCGCTCAGGTCGAGGTCCACGGCGTTCAGCCTACGGGGCGAGGGCCCGCCGAAGCGATCGGTCGAACGCCTCGGCGGCCTCCTCGGTCCTCGGCCCCGGCGTCAGGAGCTCGCGGCCGTCGATCGAGGCGACGGGCTGGACCTCGCGGACGGTCGAGGCGAGGAACGCCTCGGATGCGCCCAGCAGATCGTCGTGGCCGAACTCCCCCTCCTCGACCTCGAGCGATCGCACCAGCGCGGTGCGCGTTATCGACTCGAGGATCCCGGTCGAGATCGCGGGGGTCCTCAGCCCTCCCTGCGGTGAGGCCCAGAAGATCGACGAGGTGGGCGCCTCGAGAATGACGCCGTCCGGCCTGACCATGAGCGCCTCCTCGGCGCCGGCCTCGACGGCGATCCGCGTCGCCTGCATGTTGGCCGCGTACGAGAGCGACTTGACCCCGGTGAGGATCACGGTGGGGGAGTAGGTGACGGTGGCGAGACGGACCGAGCTGCCGCGGTCCGGGAGGCGCTCGGTGAGCAGGATCCGGCGTCCTCCGCGGGTCAGGATGATCCGAAGCTGGGCCTCGTCGCTCCCGAACGCGGCGAGCAGGCCCTCGAGCTCGCTTTGGATCGCGGTCCGGTCGACCGGCAGCCGGATCGCCGCCGCGGATCGCTCCAGCCGGTCGAGATGGTCGCCGAGCGCGAACGGCTCGCCCTCGTAGAGGCGGATCACCTCGAAAACCCCGTCGCCTCGATAGAGGCCGTCGTCGCGAAGAGGGATCGTCGCCTCCTCGGTTGCCGAGATCCTCCCGTCGACGCTCGCCAGTTCTGTGGCCGCCATCGGCACGAGGCTATCTGAGCGAGGAGACCAGGTCGAAGTCGGTTGCGAAAACCTGCTAACTGTTGTGGAAAGTTCCTGGAGCTGAGCGGCTTTTCGCCACCGCATACCTGAAGCGTGGTACTGGTACGGGACGCCCGGCGGCGCCGCCTCCAAAGCGCCCGCCCGGCGGCGTCCCGCATGTTCGGCCCCAGCGACAAGAAGCGGTCCCGCAAGCGTCGGGCGCGCCCCGCCTCGGGACTGGACGGCCTCGGACCCCTCGACCGCACGGCGGAGGAGGCGCCGCTC
>JBOGZB010000079.1:0-8313 GCA_050697175.1 Solirubrobacterales bacterium
CGACACGGGCGAGCGCGAGACGATCGAGTGCGGGCTGGTCCTGCGTTCGATCGGGTACGCGGGCATCGGTCTCGAAGGGGTGCCCTTCGACCCGCGTCGAGGCGTGATCCCGAACCGCGCCGGACGGGTGACCGAGCTCGAGTCGGACCGCCAGGCCGAGGGCCACTACGCCGTCGGCTGGATCAAGCGCGGCCCTTCCGGCGTGATCGGGACCAACAAGAAGGACGCCCAGGAGACCGTCGACGCCCTGATCGAGGACGCGCGGGCGGGGCGGGTCCCCAGCCCCGAGCTCGCCGCCGACCGAGCTGCGATCGTCGAGCTCCTGGCCGAGCGCGTCCCGGACGTGGTCGGCTTTCAGGGCTGGGAGGGGATCGACCGGGTCGAGCGCGAGCGCGGCGAGCCCCTGGGCCGCCCGCGGGTCAAGTTCGTCCGGATCGACGAGATGCTCGAGGCGGCTCGGGCCGCGGAGCCCGTGTCGGGCTGACCGGAGCGCCGGCGTACTCCGATGGCTGATCTCGCCGAGATCGAGCGGATGATTGCCGAGGCGCTGCCCGGCGCCCAGGTCGAGGTCGCCGACGAGACGGGCGGGGGCGACCACCTGCGCGCCACCGTGCGGGCGCCGCAGTTCGCCGGGCTCAGCCGCCTCGACCGGCACCGGATGGTCCGCGCCGCCGTGCAGCCGCGCATGGACGACGGCTCGATCCACGCCCTCTCCATAACGGCCGAGCCGCTTTAGGCTCGCTCGACGGATCGCTCTGCCGAAGAGCGCTCCGCCGATCTCGGCGGGCCGCCCGGGGCGGGGGACCGACTCGCTAAGGTTTGTGCATGCCAGCCGACCCCGAGCTCAAGCAGAAGGTCGAGCAGCTGCTCACCGACAACAAGGTGCTGCTGTTCATGAAGGGCACGCCCGAGATGCCGCGCTGCGGGTTCTCGATGCGGTTGGTCGGGGTTCTGGAGCAGGTCGGCGTCGAGTACGGGGCGGTCGACGTCCTCCCGCTGCTCGACCCGCTGCGCGAGGTGACCGGCGAGCTGTCGGACTGGAGGACCTTCCCTCAGCTCTACGTCGGCGGCACCCTGGTGGGCGGCTGCGACATCGTCGAGGAGATGTTCGAGTCGGGCGAGCTCGCCGAGCTCCTCGAGGTCGAGCAGCCCGAGCCGGTCGCCGACCAGGCGGTCGTCGAGGCACCCGCCCCGCAGCAGAGCCCGCCGCTTCAGATCGATCGAGGCTAGTTCGCGGCGGCGGCTTCGGCCGCGTCCTCGCGGACCTGGAACGAGGATCCGCAACCGCAGGCTGCGACGACGTTGGGGTTGTTGACGACGAAGCCGGCGCCCTGGAGCCCGTCGACGTAGTCGACCTCGGACCCGAGCACGAACTGCATGCTCACCTTGTCGACCACCACCGAGACGCCCTGGTGCTCGAACACATGGTCCTCGTCCTTGGGCTGATCGAGCGCGAGCGCGTACTGGAACCCCGAGCAACCACCGCCTCGCACCGCGACGCGGAGCGCCTGCTCGGCCTCGCCCTGGTCGGCCGCCAGCAGATCCTTGATCTTGCCGGCCGCCGTGTCAGTGAGGCATATGGCCGTGGAAGGGGTTTCCATCCCTTCAGATTGTATAGGTCATCTCGGGTACCGCCAATCGAGGTACTGGAGGATCCGCTTGGAGTCGTGGATGACCTCTTCGCCGTCGACGAGCACCGGGACGCGCCGCTGCCGCGTCAGCTCCTCGATCTCGGGACGCCCGGCCCGCCGGTACGGCACCCGAACGGTCTTGTGCTCGATCCCGAGCCCGGCGAGCCGCCTGGCCACCGCGCCGCATGGGCACAGGACGTTGGTCCGGGTCGGACACCGATAAAGGACGATCACCGGCCGAGCACCCTGTCCGAAGCCCTGAGCAGCGGCGCGACCGCTGCGAGCACCGCTTCCTGCGGGCCTCGGCCGGTGCGGACGCGATCGCCGAGCTGGGCCATCTGCCAGCGCACCGCGTCCTCGAGGGTCTCCTCGTGGGGCCGGGGCTCGAACCCGAGCGCGCGGCGGGCCTTGGTGTTGCGGTATGTCCACCACAGGCTGGCCGAGCGGACCTCGTCGGGGGCGACCGCGAACGGAAGCCCGGCGCGGGCGATCGCCTCCACCGCGATGGTCGTCGCCCGGGCCGGCAGCTTGACCGGCACGTGATCTCGCCCGGAGATCCGGGCGAAGTCGGCGAACAGTCGATCGAAGGTGAAGTTCCGGCCACCCAGGATGTACCGCTCGCCGGTCTCGCCCTTGGCGTCGGCGAGCAGGTGTCCCTGGGCGACGTCGCGAACGTCGACGATGTTCAGCCCGCCCTCGACGTAGGCGGGGATTCGTCCGAGCAGAAATCGACGGACGAGCTGCATCGAGGTCCCCTTGGGGTCGTCGGGGCCGAGCACGAACGACGGGTTGACGATCACCACGTCCAGCCCGTGGGCGGCGGCCCTCAGGGCCTCGACCTCGGCCTCGTGCTTGGAATCGACGTAGGCGATCCCCAGGCTCGCGGCCCGAAACGGCTGGTCCTCGGCGGCGGTGCGCCCGGGCTTCGCGGGGCCGATCGCGGCGACCGAAGAGGTGTGCACCACCCGCTGCGCGCCCGCCTCCCGAGCCTCCTCGAGCACGATCCGGGTGCCCTTGACGTTGAGCTCGAAGACCTTGTCGCGCGCCGTCGCGCGCATCGAGGTGGTTCCGGCGACATGGAAGACGCGCTCGACGTCCTTCATCGCGGCTTGCACCGAGCGCCGGTCGAGCACGTTGCCGCCGACCCGCTCGATCGTGAGATCCGAGAGGTGATCGACGCTCGAGCCGCGCCGAAGCAGCAGGCGCAGCTCGTCGCCACGCTCGGCGAGCGCGCGCACGACGTGCGAGCCGACGAACCCACTGCCGCCTGTGACGAGTGTCTTGGCCACGAGCTACGGCATGGTAGAGCCGTGATACAAGGGTTCGGTGAGCACCCCTCGCACCGCCGTCGTCTCTGACACAACGGCCTACCTCCCCGACGAGTTGGTCGCCGAGCACGGCATCCACCGGGTCAGCCTCTACGTATCCCTCGAAGGCGAGCAGCGCCCCGAGATCGAGATCGCCCCGTCCGAGTACGCGGAGTTCTACGAGCGCCTGCGACAAAGCGAGGAGGGGGTCGCCACCTCACAGCCGTCGATCGGCGACTTCGTCGCGGTCTACGAGCGGCTGCTTGCCGAGGGTGGCGACGTCGTCTCGGTGCACCTGTCGGCTGGCATCTCCGGCACCTGCGAGTCGGCTCGGCTGGCCCGCCGGCAACTGATCGACGAGGGGCGCGGCGGCGAACGGATCCACGTGTTCGACAGTCGCTCCGCGGCGGGCGGCCAGGGGCTGGTGGTGCTCGCCGCGGCCCGAGCCGCGGCAGCGGGCGCCGACGGAGACGAAGCGCTCTCCGCGGCCGAGCAATGCCGGGGCGCGCTCAACATGTGGTTCGCGATCGACACCCTCGAGTACCTGCGCAAGGGCGGGCGGATCGGCGCAGCCCAGGCGTGGCTGGGGTCGGCGCTCCAGATCAAGCCGATCCTGACGCTCGGGGAGGAGATCACGCCGATCGAGCGGGTCCGGACCCGGCGCCGCGCGCTCGAGCGGCTGGTCGAGTATCAGCGCCAGCTCCACTCAGACTCGGCAGGCGCGTGGGTGGTCCAGCACATCCAGGACCACGAGACCGCGCGCCACCTGGTCGAGCAGGGGCGAGAGATCTTCGGATCGGAGCCCGCTTTCGTCTCCGAGATCGGCCCGGTGATCGGCGCCCACGTCGGGCCGGGGCTGATCGGGACCGGTGGGGTCCCCTCCCCCATGCTGAGATAGGCACGCAGACCGGCGGCGCGGCGAACCGCGGCTATCCGGCCTCGGCCGGCGCCTCGGCGGGCGGCAGGGCCGGATCGTCGCCCTTGCGAAACCGCCAGTAGTCGCGGACCACGGCTTGAATCGCGGCGGCGGCCGGGATCGCCATCAGGGCGCCGAGGACTCCGAGCAGCGCCGCTCCGATCAGGATCGCGACGATCACGATCAAGGGATGGAGAGCCACGGCCCGGCCGTACACGTACGGCTGGATCAGGTTGTTCTCGATCTGCTGGTAGGTGATCAGCACGGCGATCCAGATGATCAGCCCGACCGGGAAGTCGATGAACGCGACGACGATCCCGACCAGGATCCCCCCGAGGGTCGCGCCGACCAGCGGAATGAGGTCGAAGAACCCGAACAGGATCGCCAGCGGGGTCGCGAACGGCACGTCGAGGATCCGAAGGGTGACGTAGCTGACCAGCCCGGCCAGGACGCTGATCACGAAGTTCCCGAACACGTAGCCCGAGATCGCGTCGGATATGTCTCCGGCGATTTTCTTCATCCGCCGGGCCCGACCCGGCGGGAGTTGCGCGTAGATGAAGTTCAAGAGCCGGTGGCCGTCCTTGACCAAGAAGAACGTGATCACGAGGATCGAGAAGAGCTGCACGAACCGGTTGAAGACCCCGACGGTCACGTCGCGCAAGGTGCCCGCGGCGTCGCCGAGCTTGGTCGGGAGCTGGTCGGCCTGCTCGGTCAGCTTCTTGGTGATGTCGTAGCGGTTGTCGTACTCGCGGAAGGTCTTGTTGTGCCTCAGGTCGTCGACGTAGCCGGGCAGATGATTCGAGAGGTCGGTGACGCCCGTGACCAGCGGAGGGACGATCAACAGGCCGATCCCGAAGATGCTGGCTCCGATCGAGAGGTAGACGAGGAGGATCGCGATCCAGCGCGGAACCCGTCGCCGGTTGAGCCAGTTGACCGCCGGCGCGATCGCGACCGCGAGGAAGGCGGCGATCACGATCAACCCGATCACCTCCCTGATCAGGTACGCGAAGTAAAGCCCCGCGACCACGGCGGCGACGATCAGCACGACCTTGGCCACCACGCCGCCCGAAACCTGCGTGTGGTCCATCGCGGGCCAGCCTAGGCGCGATCCCGGACGGCCAAGCACGCCACCCGACGTTCATGGGCTGGTCGCCGAAGGGGTGCCGGCGGGCCTAGCGGCGACGACGCAGTGCGAGGAGGCCGCCGACCGCGAAGCCGACGACGGCGGCGCCGATCGCGAGCTCGCGCTGATGAGTCCGGACCTGGAGGCGCCAGTCGGTGAGCTCGGTGACCCGGCCTCGAAGCGTCTCGACCGACCTCCCGAGCTCGGTGCGCTGGCGCTCGATGTCGGCGCGGATCTGCTCTGAGGTTCGCCCGGGGACCGGGGCGGTCGAGCGCCGTGCCGGCTCTCCCCCACCGCTCACCGAGACGTCCTTGGCGCCGCTCACCTGGCGCCGGCCTCGAGCGTCTCCTTGGTCCGCCGCGCCTCCTCGATCGCCATGTCCGGCGTCGGCGGGGACCCGGCCTTAACCGAGCGGTACGCGAACAGCCCGGCGCCGGCCGCCACGCAGAACCAAAACAGCGCCTCGACCATGAAGCCGATCCAGATGTTGCCGGAGAAGAACAGGTCGTCGAGCAGCCATGCGATGCCGTGCATCAGCATCGCGAGGCCCATCAGGGCGAAGACGCCGGCGGCGATCCCGACCACCGAGCCCTGGACGAGCTTGGTGACCTTCTCGCGGATCTCGGTCTTGGCGAGCTCGATCTCCTCACGGAGAAGGATCGAGACACGCTCCGAGACGTCGAACACCATCTCGCCGACCGTCCGCCCCTCCGACGAGGGATCGGGGCCAAGCGGGCCTTCAGCGCTCACTCCGGCGGCTCCTCTCCGAACATCCGGGTCCAGATCGCGGCCGCGACCCGGTTGGCGGCCACCGTCGCAAGGGCGCTCAGCCCGGCCACCAAGCCGGTCCAGATCAGTCTTCTGACGATGTCGTTCTCCACCTGAATTGCCTCGCCGCGGAGTTAATCAGCTTGGACGGCGAGCGTTTCGAGAGAGTCGCCCTCGGCGCCCGTCGCAACGTCGCCGTACCCCGCCCAGCGCTCGAAGAAACCCCGAAGGACCTCATAGAACCAACGGCGATCGACGGCGTCGATCGCGCCGTGGCCGCCGCCGGGCAGGGTCCAGACTCGGACCCGGTCCTGGCCCTCGGCCGCCTCGGCGAGCATCGTCGCATGCTCAACCGGGATCACGTCGTCGTCGGTGGGGTGCAGGACGAGCACCGGCACCTTCGCGTCGGCGATGTGCCGCACCGCCGCCGCCCGCTGCCAGAGCTCCTCGGCGTCGACCCCGTAGTGGGGCGCCGAGACCCGCTCGATCGGATCGAGGAAGCCCTCCACTCCCTCCCAGCCCGCCTGGCGAACCCGCGACTTGAGCATCGCCCAGAAGCCCAGGTTGAGGAGGTAGGCCGGATCCGTGCGGGGAAGGTGGACCGAGAGCCGCTCGGCCATCGCCCTCGGGTCGGCGGGGGGCGAGATCGCGAGCACGCCGCCGTCCAGGGCAGCCTCGGCGCCATCCGCGTGGCAGGCACCCAGGACGGAGGAGCCCCCGAGTGAGATCCCGAGCGCCCCGACCGTCGTCGCGCCGAGCCCCTTCAGGTAGCGCCCCGCGGCGACGATGTCCTCGCCCTCCTTCCAGCCGGCGGTGGTCGGCGCCTCGCTGGTCAGGTTGGTCAGCCCGAAGCTCCGCAGGTCGAGAGCGAGGACGTTGAACCCCCACTCGTAGTAGGCGTGGATCGCGATCTGCCGGACGTAGTCGAACCGGCGCGAGGAGAAGATCCCGTGCACGACGATCAGGCCGGGTCGCGCGCCGCCCTCGTGGAGGCCCACGGTGGCGGCGATCCGCTCGCCGTCCGCCCCCTCGAAGACGTGGTCGGAGAACTGGGCCGGATACGCGTACCCCAGGTTGGCCGTCTCGCGCTGGTTGGCGAGCACGAACGTCGACAGGTCGGCGAAGCCCTTTCGCACCATCGCGGCGTCGGAGTGGTGGAGGTTGTGCGGGATCGTCTCGAGGTCGGCCATCAGCGCGTCCATGGAGCGCTCTCGGGCCGCGGGCACCGGCAGCCGGGGGGGCTCGGAGTCGAATCTGGCGAGCAGGCGGCGAAACGGGTCCCTCAGCCCCTGACCGATCAGCCACAGCGGCAGCGCGGCGAGCCCGACGATGACGTTCAACGCCTTGGCCCAACCGTGCAGGACACGGTCCTGACGCCGCGTGGTGCCCAGCGACTCCCACATGGCCGAGCCCCGCTAGCCCTTCGCCGAGGCGCCGTCGGGCGCGTCGAGGCCGCCGCAGATCGTCTCGACCAGCATCTCGCGGGCGCGGTCGAAGTCCGCCTCGCCCCCCGGGATCAGGTCGAAGACCCATCCCGACAGGAGCTGCTCGATCGCCCCGTAGAACCACATCGACGCGAACTCCGGGTCGACGTCGTCGCGCAGGGCGCCCGAGCGCTGTCCGTCGGCGACGATCTTGGTGATCATCTCGTAGGCACGCCGGATCTCGGGGAGGTGGGTCCGCCCGAACGAGTTCGCGGCCCTCGTCACGTCGACGATGATCACCTTCATCAGGTCCGGCTCGTAGCGGTACGAGTCGACGATGAAGCGGGCGACGGTGTCGAGCTTCTCCCGGGCGCCGATCGGCTCGCCGTCCACCTCCTCGATCGCCGCCAGGAGCAGGGACCACCGCTCGGTGAACAGCTCGTTGAGGACCTGGTCCTTGGACTTGAAGTAGTGATAGACGAGCCCGTAGGCGACCCCGGCCTCGTCCGCGATGTCCGACACGCGACAGGCGTGAAAGCCCTGCCGCGCGAAAACGTGGATGGCGGCATCGAGGATCTGCCGGCGCTTGTCCACCGGGGGGGCCTCAGCGTCCAACGTCACTCACCATCAGGCGCTCATCTCCTCGGTCGCCGGCCAGCGATACGCCTCCGGGCGGCGGTTGGCGAGCGAGGGAAGCGCGGCCCGGACACGCTCCTGAGCCTCGAAGTCGAGGTCGGCAACGATCGAGCACGGCCCGTCCGACGCCTGAGCCAGGACGACTCCCCAGGGATCGACGATCATCGAGCGGCCGTACGACCTGTAGTGGGGCGGAGCGTCGCCAACCTGGTCAGGGGCCAAGACGAAGACCTGGTTCTCGATCGCGCGAGCGCGCAGCAGGACTTCCCAGTGGGCGCGCCCGGTCTCCATCGTGAACGCCGCGGGGACCGTGATCAGGGTCGCGCCCCGCACGGCGAGGATCCTGAACAGCTCCGGAAAGCGGAGGTCGTAGCAGACGGTCATCCCGATCGACCGGCCCTCGAGCTCGCCGACCAGCTCCGCGGTGACCGGCTCGGCGCCGGGCTGCTCGTTCTCCGATTCCCGGTAGGCGACCGCGCCGAGGTCGACGTCGAACATGTGGATCTTG
>JBOGZB010000080.1:0-6882 GCA_050697175.1 Solirubrobacterales bacterium
CTGGATGACCTGCTGGCCGGCTCGGATGGGCTCGATCGGGCCCAGCAGCGGGCACAACTCGACGCGCTCCTGAGCGCGGACGCGGTTCGCCCGGGCCAGGGATTCGGTGACGAGGCCGCGGTGCGGCGCTGGCTCGGCTGGGAGACCGCGCACGGCATCCTCGAGCGACCGCTGGCCCGCCCGGCCGGCGGCATGTTCTCAACTCCCTGAGCGGGGGCTCTCGAGCAGGCGAGCGGCCAGCTCCGGCATCTCGCGGGCGAGGCGCGAGCGCGGGACCACCAGATCGACCCCGGCCGCCTCGGCGCGGCGCCGGGTGTCGACCTCGACGTGGGAGTAGAACCCGAGCACGGGTGGGCCGTTGCCGGCCACGCTCACCGGGTCAACCTCGCCGAGGTCCGCGACGATCAGCTCGAATCCGTCGAAGCTCGCGTCGTCGGGCCCCGGCTTCACGGTCACCTCATGGCCCGCGGCGCTCAACGTCTCCTTGACCCGGCTGGCGAGCATCAGGTCGCCGACGAGAGCGAGTATCCGCGCCACCCGTCAGAGGCTGCGGCGTCGCCGGAAGTCCTCGCGGACGCTCTCCGGACGGCCCCACATCTGGACGATCTCGGCCCGGCCCTCTCGGACGTCGCGAACCACCATCTCGCCCTCGATCCCCTCTCCGTCGACCAGCTCGAGCGTGCCCTTGACCGTCTCGGGGGCCGCGGCGTGCCCGAAGCGATGCGCGACCAGGAGGCGCCAGTGCCAGTCGGCCTTGGAATACGGCTGGGCGTTGATCTGGGCCAGCAGCACGGCGGCGTCGACGTAGCGCTCCTCGTCCGCGATCCGCAGGTCGATCTCGAGGTCGGTCCAGTCACTCGGAAGAGAGTCGAGAAGCCCTTGAAACGAATCTGCCAACCCCATCGGCGACAGCCTACTCAAGGCCGGCCGCCAGGCGCCGATGTAGCTGAAGAGGAAAGCCCGCCCCTACCGCCATTACCCGTGACACCCTCCTGGCCAACGACCCCTCGCCCACCCCACCGCGGCATGCTGCTGTGCGCGGCGATCGCCTCGACTCTCATGTGGGGATGCGTGGTCGGCTTCGCGGTCGGCGCCGTGGACGGCGTCCCGCTCCTGATCCTGGGGGGGATCGGCGCGCTCGGCACCGCCGCACTGCTGCCTCTCGTCCGCCGCCGCCAGGCCGAGCTCGAAGGCCTCGCCCGGACCGACCCGCTGACCGGGCTGGCGAACCACCGTGGCTTTCACCAGGCGCTGATCCGGCAGCTCGAGCGGGCGCGCCTTCACAACCGGCGGGTCGCCCTGGTGATGATCGACCTCGACAACTTCAAGGCGGTCAACGAAGCCCACGGGCATCCCTACGGCGACGAGGTCCTGAGATCGATCGGGAAGGCGCTGCGGATCGCGGTCAGCGGAGTCGGGTACGCCGCGCGGACGGGCGGGGAGGAGTTCGCGCTGATCGTCCCCGACCGAAGCGCCGAAGACGCCTACCAAACCGCGGAGCGGGCACGCGACGCGGTCACCTCGGTCAAGGTCAGGGGGATCGACCTCTCCTGCTCGGCGGGCGTCGCCGCCTACCCGGACGACGCCGAGGACGCCTCGAGCCTGTGCCAGCTCGCCGAGGGAGCGCTCTACTGGGCGAAGCGGCGTGGCAAGGGCCGCACCCGTCGCTTCGATCCGGGGCACGTTCCCCTCGCCTGGACCAGGCGCCGAGCCGCCGAGGTCACCGAGCTGCTCGACGGAACCCGCTCGATCACCCCGGTCTTCCAGCCCGTGGTCGCCCTTGCGAGCGGCCACCTGGTCGGCTACGAGGCGTTGTCGCGGTTCCCGAGCTCGCCGAGGCGCTCGCCCGAGGCGTGGTTCGCGCAGGCCCACGGCTGCGGACTGGGGCCCGACCTCGAGGCCGCCGCGATCAGGGCCGCGTTCGAGCCCGTCGGGAGGCCGCTCGGCACCTACCTCGCGGTCAACGTCAGCCCGTCGGCCCTGACCTCCGCGCCGGTCATCCGGGCGCTGCCGGCCGAGCTGGACGGGATCGTGATCGAGATCACCGAGCACGAGTTCGTCTCCGACGACGACGACCTCACGGCCGCCCTCGCCGCGCTGCGCGAGCGCGGCGCCCTGATCGCGCTAGACGACGCGGGCGCCGGGTATGCCGGCCTCACCCAGGCGATGAAGGTCCGGCCCGACATCGTGAAGCTCGATCGCAACCTGACGAAGTCGATCCACACGGACCCGGCGCGAATGGTGCTGGTGGAGTCGTTCGTGCGGTTCGCGCGCCGAACCGGCGCCACGGTCTGCGCGGAGGGGATCGAGAGCCTCGACGATCTCGCGGTGCTCGGCGACCTCGACGTCCAGTGGGGGCAGGGATACGCGCTGGCCCGGCCCGTCGCGCCGTGGGCGCTCGTCTCGCCGGTCGCCGTCGAGGTCTGCCGAGCCTCGCTCGCGCAGGCGCTGCGCGCCAGCCCGGTGGGCAGCGGGCGGATCACGGCCGGAGACCGCCGGCTCGAGCACCTGAGCGCCAGGCTCGCGAGCGCCCGCTCCGGCAAGGACCTCGAGGGCGCCCTGGCGCTGATCGGCGAGGAGCTCCAGGCCCACACCGTCTGCCTGTCGCGTTGGCTGCCCGACGAGCAGGTCGTCGAGACGCTGGCCGAGAGCGACGGGACCCGAGAGGAGCGCTTCCAAGTCTCCGAGTACCCGCTGACCTGCCGGGTGCTTCGCGAGCAGGAGGCCGCCCAGGTTCTGGTCGGGGACCCCGAGGCCGACCCGCCCGAGGTCGAGCTCCTGCTCTCGATGGGGCTGCGCTCGCTGCTGATGGTCCCGGTGGTGAGCCACGGCCAGACGCTTGGGATCGTCGAGGCCTACAGCGAGGTCGAGCGCCCCTGGACCCGAACCCAGATCAACCGCGCGCGGATCATCTCGAACCAGTTCGGGTCGGTGATCCAGGCCGTCTTCCAGCCGGACCACAGCCGGCGATCGGCCCCGGCTAGCTGAAGAACACCTGCTGAAGCAGGAAGACGTTGAGGGCGATGATCAGCGTCGCCAGCGCCCCCACGAGGACCGACAGCCACCCCGGGTTGGCAAGTGAGCCCATCACGTCCTTGCGCCTGGCCAACAGAACCAGGGGTACGAGGGCGAAGGGAATGCCGAACGAGAGCACGACCTGGCTGAGCACGAGCGCATCCGTGGGAGCGACCCCCACAGCGATGACGATCAGTGCGGGGGCCAGGGTCAGCGCTCGCCTTGCGAAGATCGGAATGCGACGCCGGATGAACCCCTGCATGACGACCTGGCCGGCCATCGTCCCGACCGACGACGAGGCGAACCCGGAGGCCAGCAGCGCGATGCCGAAGATCGTCGCCGCGTTGCCCGAGACCGTCTGCTGAAGGCCATGGAAGGCGCCCTCGATGCTGTCGATCGCGCTCAAGCCACCCTTGTTGAAGAGGGCCGCCGCCATGATCATCATCGAAAGGTTGACGACTCCGGCGAGCGTCATCGCGATCACCACGTCGACCTTCTCGAACCTGAGAATCCGGCGGCGTTCATCGTCATTTCGTCCCACGACTCGCCGCTGGGTGAGCGCGGAGTGCAGGTAGATGACGTGCGGCATCACCGTAGCTCCGATGATCCCGGTCGCCAGCAAGACGCTTTCGGTGCCGCTGAATCCGGGCTTGAAGAGGTGGCCTGCCACCTGGCCGGCGGCGGGGTGCGCGTAGACGATCTCAAACCCGAACGAAACCAGCACGACCCCGGCCAGAACCGCGATTCCGGCCTCGAGCCGCCTCAGGCCCATCTGCTGGAGAGCCAGGATCGCGAACGCCCCGGCTCCCGCTATCAGCGCCGCCGGGAACAACGGGATGCCGAAAAGCAGGTTGAGGCCGAGTGCTGCGCCCACGACCTCGGCGACGTCACACGACATCGCCACGATCTCGGCCTGTATCCACATTCCGATCGAGGCAGGCCGGGGAAAGGTCTCGCGACAGAGCTCCGACAGGTTCCTTCCCGTCGCGATGCCCAGCTTTGCCGATTGGGTCTGCACGACCATCGCGATCAGGTTCGCGCCGAGGACCACCCAGAGCAGCAGGTAGCCAAACTTGGCGCCACCGGCGATGTTGGTCGCGAAGTTGCCGGGATCGATGTAGGCCACCGCGGCGATGAACGCGGGGCCGATGAATGGCCATACTCGCGCCGGCCCGCGGGCGCGTCCGTCGAGCGAGCGCCGCGCGGCCCGGGCCACCGCGGCCTCCCCCGGGAGCACGTCCTCGACCGTTGGCTCGTCGGGCGCCGGGGTGCCCGGAGGGACCGGCGCCTCGAGGGTCGAGTCGGCGGTCCGGTTCATCTTCTCGGCTCCTCGAGCTCGACGCGCATCTTGTCGGCCAGCTCGGCGCCGAGAGCGTGCTCGCGGCCGCCCGCCTCGACCACCAACGGTCCACCGAACGGCTCAGCGCTCAGGGCGCGAAGCGAGATCCCCGGGCGGATCCCGCGCTCGGCCAGGTAGCGAAGCATCTCGGGGTTGGAATCGGAGACGCGGGCGAAGGTCGCACGCCGGCCGCGCTCGAGCTCTGAGAGGGCGATCGTGCGGTCGGCCGCGAGGTCGAGCTCGGGGGTCGGGATGGGGTCGCCGTGAGGGTCGGCGGCAGGATTGCCCAGTCGCTCGGCGATCCGGTCCTCGAGCTCCTCGGAGATGTAGTGCTCGAGCACCTCGGCCTCGTCGTGAACGCGGTCCCACGGCATCTCCAGGGACTCGGCGAGGAAGGCCTCGATCAACCGGTGATGGCGAATCACCTCGAGCGCCACGTGCCGGCCGGGGTCGGTCAGGGTCACCCCGTGGTAGGGCTCGTATCGCACCAGATCCAGCTCGTCGAGGCGCTTCACCATCGCGGTCACCGACGAGGGTGCGACCCCGAGCCGCTCGGCGAGCGCGGAGGTCGTCACCGGTCCCTCGTGGTGGAGCTCGAGCGCGTAGATCGCCTTCGCGTAGTCCTCGACCGCCTCGGTCGCCGGCGCGCTTTGGCGGTCCTCGAGCCTGGCCTTGCTTGATGTCCTCGTATGCGCCACGACGAAACTCGTTTTTAGTCTAGACAAAATCACCAGGATCACGCGGCGATGGCCGCGCAGACGCGTCCGAAGGAAGGGGTCGAGGCGCGCCCGTCCTAGAATCGAGGCCATGGGCACGAGCGCTGACCCGGTGGTCGAGCTGGACGGCGAGTACCGGCTGCTGCGCGAGGGCGCCGGGCTCGTCGACCGCTCGCCGCGCGGCAAGCTCGCGGTCACGGGTCCCGATGCCGTGGCCTACCTCCAGGGCCAGCTCACCAACGACCTCGAGGCGCTCGCTCGGGGAGAGGGCTGCTACGCGGCCCTCCTGGATCGCAAGGGTCACATGCAGGCCGACATGCGAGTGCTGCGGCTCGACCCGGACGGCCTGTGGCTCGACCTCGAGCCCCTGGCAGCGCCGGCGGCCACCCGCCACCTGTCGCTCTACCGGGTGGGCCAGGAAGTCGAGATCGCCGATCGCGCTGACGCGAAAGCGATCCTCTCGGTGATCGGCCCGGGCTCGGCCTCCGTGAGCGGGGTCGAGGGCCTCTCGCCAGAGCACGCACACCGCGAGGTCGAGGTCGCGGGCATCCGCTGCCGCGCCGTCGCCACGGACCAGGGCATCGACTTGATCTGCGACCGCGAGCGCGCCGAGCGGCTCGCGCTGGCCCTCGTCGAAGCCGGGGCTGCGCGGGTCAGCGATGGGGCCGCCGAGATCGTGCGCGTCGAGTCGGGTCGGCCCAGGTTCGGACGCGAGATGACCGAGGCGACGATCCCCCAGGAGGCCGCGATCGACGATCGGGCCGTCAGCTTCACCAAGGGCTGCTACATCGGCCAGGAGACGGTCGCCCGGCTTCACTACAAGGGCAGGCCGAACCGCCGCCTTCGCGGGATGCGCCTCGACGGCCCGGTCACCGACGGCGAGCCGATCGCTCTAGAGGATCGCGAGGTCGGGAGTGTGGGAACCGCGGTCATCTCCCCCGCGCTCGGCCCGATCGCCCTGGCCGTGATCCGGCGCGAGGCCGAGCCGGGGGCGCGGGTCCGGGTCGGCGATCGAGGCGTCGGCGCAGAGGTCGTCGAGCTGCCGTTCTGAGCCCGTCCGACGCCGCGCAGCCGCGCGTCGGCTAGATTTGCGGCGATGGGGATGGGTGCCTGGAGAGGCTCGCGCCGCGTACGTCGGGTGGCTGTGGTCGCGCTGTGCGCCGTGGCCGTCTCGGTCCTGGCCGCCTGCGGATCGGGTGACTTCGCCAACGACCCCCGTCCCCCGAGCCCGATCCTGGTCGGGGTGAAGGTCGACGCGGAGCGGGTGTCGATCTCGCCGAGCAACTTCGGGGCGGGCGTCGTGACGTTCGCGATCACCAACCTGTCGAAGGGGCCGATCCGGGTCCAGCTGAGCGGCCCCGCAAGCGCGTCGTCGGCCCCGATCAAGCCCGGCCAGCCCGGCTCGCTGGATGCCCAGCTACCGCGCGGCGACTACCAGATGAGCGCAGTCGGCTCGGTCAGCCCCTCGAGCGCCAAGTTCACGGTCGCCAAGGAGCGCCCGAGCTCGCGCGACAGGCTTCTGCTGCCGTAGATCAATCCTGGCCGGCGTCCGCGATCAACGACTCGATTCGCTCCAGGCAGCGCTCGACGTCCCCGATCATCTCGTCGAGGTCGCCGCGAGCCCGCTCCGCGCCCTGGGTGACGCTGGTCAAGGACTTGCGGATCCGGTTCGCGGCCTTCAGCCGCGCTCCAGCCTCCTCGGCGGCGTCGCGGACCCCGGCCGCATCGACCTGTAGCCGGTCGGACATCGCCGCCAGAACGCGGGCGCGGACGTAGCGGTACACGAGGCTCAGGGCGAGCGGATCGGGGTCG
>JBOGZB010000081.1:0-1843 GCA_050697175.1 Solirubrobacterales bacterium
GCGATCGACACGTCCACCCACTCGAGCACACGGCCGAGCTCGCCGCCGTAGGCGTTGGCGTTCATCCTCACGGCTCCCCCGACCGTGCCCGGGATGTTGATCCCGAACTCGAGGCCCGTGAGCCCCCAGCCGGCCGCCTTGGCGGCGGCCGAGGGCAGGCGGGCCCCCGCGCCGCAGACCGCCCGGGACCCCTCCCGCGCGATCGCGCTCAGCTCGCGGTCGAGCTTGATCACGAGGCCGCCGACCCCCTGGTCGGAGACCAGCAGGTTGGACCCCGAGCCGACCACGCTCACCTCGATCGCCTCGGCGGCGGCCCAGGACAGGAGCTCGCTCAGCTCGGCCTGATCTCCGGGGCGGGCGAAGAGCTCGGCGCGGCCGCCGGCGCGCACCGTCGTCAACCGGGAGAGCGAGTAGTCGCGCTCGATCGCGTCAGGGGGCTTCACGGGATGCCGTCCTCGACCAGGGCTCCCGCCAGAAGGTGGATGTCGCCCGCCCCGATCGTGACCAGCAGGTCGCCCTCGCCGAGCCTCGGAGCGAGGGCGCGCTCGGCGCGCTCGGCGTCGACTAGCCACCAGACCGGGCGCCCGCCGGCGTGGTCCGCCGCGGCCCGCGCGACGTCGAGGCCGCTGACCCCCGCCAGCTCGCCGACCGGCTCCTCGCGCGCCGGGTAGACGTCCAGCACCCCGATCTCGTCGGCGGCCGCGAGGGCGGCGCCGAACCGCCCCGCGAGCGCCTTGGTCCTCGAGTAGAGATGGGGCTGGAAGACGGCGATCAGCCGGCGGGGGCCGAGCTCGCGAAGCGCCGCGAGAGCGGCCGACACCTCGGTCGGGTGATGCGCGTAGTCGTCGTAGATCGCCGCGCCGCGGCGCCGTCCCCTCAGCTCGAGGCGTCGAAGGATCCCCGGGAACGAGGCGAGCGCGTCCCCCGCCGCCGCCAGGTCGAAGCCCGCGAGCTCGAGGGCCGCGAGTGCCGCGCGCGCGTTGAGGACGTTGTGGCGACCGGGGACCGCGAGGCGGAGCGCCGGTCCGGGCCGGTCGACGTCGAAGGCGACCGTGCGCCCGCCGACCGCGAGCCGCGAGGCCTCGCCGTCGGCCGGAAGCGCCACGCCGGCGGCCGGCTCGCAGAAGCGGCGGAACGCGTCGAGCAGCTCGGCGCGGGACGTCCATCGGGAGTGGTGGTCGAGCTCCACGTTCGTTACCACGGCGATCTCGGGCTCTAGCTCCAAGAAGCTGGCGTCGGACTCGTCGGCCTCGGCGACGATCCACTCCCCGTCCCCCCAACCGGCATTGGCGACGGCCCCGCCGGGCCCGGACCCCGGCAGCTCGCCGCCGAGCACGAAGGCGGGATCGGCGCCGATCGCCCCAAGCGCATGGGCCAGCATCCCGGCCGTCGTCGTCTTGCCGTGGGTTCCGGAAACGGCGATCAGCCGCTTGGCGGCGCACAGCTCGGCCAGGAGCCGGCCGCGGTGGACGATCCGCTGCCCGCGGGCGACCGCGCGCTCGAGCTCCGGATTGTCGGCGCCGACCGCGGTCGACACGACGACCTCGGAGTCCGCCGGGACGGCCTCGGGGTCGTGACCGACCCGCGGCTCGAGCCCGGCGGCTCGAAGCCGGGCGAGGTACGAGCTCTCGGTGCGGTCGCTGCCGCTGACCCGGGCTCCGAGGCGGTCGCAGACCAGGGCGAGCCCGCTCATCCCGGCACCGCCGATCCCGATGAAGTGAAGCCTGCGGGCGCTCCAGTCGCTCATCGGCCGGGACCCGCCCCCGCGGCGACGCCGAGCACCTCGCGGGCGACTCGCTCGGCCGCGTCGGGCCGCGCCAGGGCCCGGGCGGCGGCGGCCATC
>JBOGZB010000082.1:0-2101 GCA_050697175.1 Solirubrobacterales bacterium
GATGTGCTCGGTGCCGATGTAGTTGTGCTTCAGCGTCCTGGCCTCTTCCTGCGCCAAGACGACGACCTGGCGGGCCCTCTCTGTGAATCGCTCGAACAATTACGTCTGCCTTTGCTTCGAAGTCAAATCCGCTCCGCCTTCGATGACGACCGGTCCGCCCTCCCAGTATGGCCTACTCGGTGGTCGGCTCGGCGCCCTCGATACGGGACGCACCAGCGCCGGAGTCTCATCCACCTTTTTCGGCTCAACGGTGCCGACGGATTAGACCTCCGGTTGTCGATTACGGCGAGCACCGAGTATATCGGCGGCCGTTTCGACCCCTGGCGGCGCTCCCGCGGCCCGCGCCCGCAACCAGCGCATTGATTGCGCGTCCGTCCTATCCTCGGCGCGACCTTCGGGCCAGATCGATGGCCCGATTCGGTTCCGGAGCTCGCTCCGGACGAATGCTGAGGAGGCAATCGTGAGAAGGATCGTCGCATCGACCTGCGTCCTGGCCGCCCTGCTCGTGGTGATCCCGGCCGCCTCGGCCCTCGCCTGGGCACCGGCCGGCTCGGCGACCGTGCACCCCGGCGTGATGACCTTCACGGCCGGCGCCGAGTGCACTTCAAACTTCGTGTTCAAGGACGGTTCCAACGTCTTCATCGGTCAGGCCGCCCACTGCTCCGGAACGGGGGCCGCCACAGACACAAACGGCTGCACGAGCAAGTCGCTTCCGATCGGGACCCCGGTCGACGTCGGCGGCGCGAGCAGGCCGGGCCGGCTGGTCTACAACTCGTGGATCACGATGCAGGCCATCGGGACGACCGATCCCAACGCCTGCGCCTACAACGACCTCGCCCTGGTCAAGCTCAACCCGGCCGACGTCGGCAAGGTCAACCCGTCGGTGCCCGGATTCGGCGGCCCGACGGGGGTCGGGACGGCGGGCGGCCTCGGATCCAAGGTCTACACCTACGGCAACTCCGAGCTGCGCGGCGGGGTGACCAAGCTGAGCCCGAAGCAGGGCGTGATCATCCAGAACCAGGGCAGCGGGTGGAGCCACAACGCCTACACCGCCACCCCCGGCATCCCAGGCGACTCCGGCAGCGGCTTCATGAACGCGTCCGGGAAGGCGATCGGCGTCCTTTCGACGGTCGAGTTCGCCCCGGCCGCCGGGTCGAACAACTTCGGCGACATCGGCAGGGAGATCGACTACCTGCATTCGCACAGCCCGTTCGCGGGGGCCCGTCTCGTCGCCGGCACGAAGCCGTTCAACCCCAGCCTGGTGCAGGCGATCCAGGGCTCGTGATCGAGATCGGTTCAGCACCGAGCCTGAACTAGCGACGTAGTCGCGGTGCAGAGCGTCGGGCCTGCCGCCACGTCGGCGCCCGAACCCGGCGACTGCTTGTAGTCGCCGGAGTTGTTCAGGTGCGCATTGCGGGGAAGAGGACGACCTCGCGCATGTTCGAAGCCCCGGTGAGCAGCATCACCAGCCGGTCGATGCCGAGCCCTACCCCGGCGGTCGGCGGCATCCCGTGCTCGAGTGCCTCGACGAACGCCTCATCGAACGGCTGCGCGTCCTCGTCGCCTCGCCGCAGATCCTCGGCCTGCTGCTCGAAGCGCCGGCGCTGCTCGTCCGGGTCGTTCAACTCGGTGAAGGCGTTGCCGATCTCGACCCCTCCGATGAACGGCTCAAAGCGCTCCACCAACCCCTCGTCGGTCCGGTGGCGCTTTGCGAACGGTGACAGCTCGACCGGGTAGTCGATCACGAACGTCGGCTGGATCAGCCCGGGCTCGACGAGCTTCGAGAGCACTCCGTCGACCAGCTTCCCCCAGCCCTCGGCCGGGTCGGGCTCGCGGCCCAACGCGGCCGCGAGCTCCTCGCGGCTCGGCCGCTCGGCGAGGTCGATGCCGGTGCGCTCCTCGATCGCCTCGCTCAACGTGACCCGCCGCCACGGAGGCGCGAGGTCGATCTCCACCCCGTCGCGCTCGATCGACGTCGTTCCCAGGGCCCGCTCGGCGACCGCCGCGACGAGCTGCTCGACTCGGTTGGCGGCGTCGAAGTAGTCGGCGTAGGCCTCGTACCACTCGAGCATCGTGAACTCGGGGTTGTGCTTGTAGGAGA
>JBOGZB010000083.1:0-1823 GCA_050697175.1 Solirubrobacterales bacterium
CATCACCGTCGAGCGTGTGCGTGCCCAGGTGGTGCGGATCGTCGGCTCCGGTGAGGAGGTCACCTCGGGGCAGATCCCGTTCACGCCCAGGGCCAAGAAGGTCCTCGAGCTCGCCCTTCGTGAGGCCCTCTCGCTCGGCCACAACTACATCGGCACCGAGCACATCCTGCTCGGCCTGGTGCGCGAGAACGAGGGTGTCGCCGCCAGGATCCTGCTCGACTTCGACGCCGACTCCGAGAAGATCCGCAACGAGGTGATCCGGATGCTGTCGGGCCCCGGCGGGCGCCGCCAGGGCACCGCCGCGGGCGGCGGCGAGGGCAAGAAGTCCTCGAAGCTGCTCGATCAG
Organism: Solirubrobacterales bacterium; assembly: GCA_050697175.1. Classification (GTDB taxonomy): domain Bacteria; phylum Actinomycetota; class Thermoleophilia; order Solirubrobacterales; family 70-9; genus AC-56. Next base: position 347 of record JBOGZB010000083.1, read on the forward strand.
TTCGGGCGCAACCTGACCAAGCTCGCCGCCGAGTCGAAGCTCGACCCGGTGATCGGTCGCGAGACCGAGATCGAGCGGATCATGCAGATCCTCTCTCGACGGACCAAGAACAACCCGGTCCTGGTCGGCGAGCCCGGGGTCGGCAAGACCGCGATCGTCGAGGGGCTCGCGTCCCGGATCACCAAGGGCGAGGTCCCCGAGCTGCTGAAGAACAAGCAGATCTACACGCTGGACCTGGCGGCGCTGGTCGCCGGGTCGAAGTACCGAGGCGAGTTCGAGGAGCGGCTCAAGAAGGTGATGAAGGAGATCACCCAGCGCGGCGACATCGTGCTGTTCATCGACGAGCTCCACAACCTGGTCGGGGCGGGCGCCGCCGAGGGGGCGATCGATGCCGCCTCGATCCTCAAGCCGGCTCTCGCCCGCGGCGAGATCCAGACGATCGGCGCCACGACGATGGACGAGTACCGCAAGTACCTGGAGCGCGACTCGGCTCTCGAGCGCCGCTTCCAGCAGATCAAGGTCGACCAGCCGTCGATCCAGGACACCGTGTCGATCCTCGAGGGCCTTCGGGAGCGCTACGAGGAGCACCACCGGGTCCGGATCAGCGACGAGGCGCTGCGTGCGGCGGCCGAGCTGGCCGACCGCTACATCTCGGATCGCTTCCTTCCCGACAAGGGGATCGACCTGATCGACGAGGCTGCCTCACGGATGCGGATCCGGTCGATGTCGCAGCCGCCCGTGTACCGGGACCTCGAGGAGGAGATCGAGGAGACGCGGCGCTCCAAGGAGGCCGCGATCGAAGCCCAGGAGTTCGAGAAGGCCGCCAACCTCCGTGACTCCGAGCGGCAGCTCACCAATCGAAAGCGCGAGCTGGAGGACCAGTGGGCCGCCGGCGAGGGCGGCGAGCGCCCCGAGATCGGCGAGGAGGAGATCGCCGACATCGTCTCGATGTGGACCGGGATCCCGGTCTTCAAGCTGACCGAGGCCGAGACCAAGAAGCTGCTGCGAATGGAGGACGAGCTCCACAAGCGCGTGATCGGCCAGGAGGTGGCGATCACCGCCGTCTCGAAGGCGATCCGCCGCTCACGGGCCGGGATCAAGGATCCGAAGCGCCCGGCGGGCTCGTTCATCTTCCTGGGCCCATCCGGGGTCGGGAAGACGGAGCTCGCCCGGACGCTCGCGGAGTTCCTGTTCGGCGACGAGGAGTCGATGGTCCGGATCGACATGTCCGAGTACATGGAGAAGCACGCGGTCTCCCGGCTGGTCGGCTCGCCCCCGGGCTACGTCGGATACGACGAGGGTGGCCAGCTGACCGAGGCGGTGCGCCGCAAGCCCTACTCGGTGCTGCTGCTCGACGAGATCGAGAAGGCCCACCCCGATGTGTTCAACATCCTGCTCCAGATCCTGGAGGACGGACGGCTCACGGATGCGCAGGGACGGACCGTCGATTTCCGCCACTGCATCGTGATCATGACCT
>JBOGZB010000084.1:0-18376 GCA_050697175.1 Solirubrobacterales bacterium
GGACCTCTACATGGATGGCTATATCTCCTACCCGCGGACCGACAACACCGTCTATCCCAGCTCGCTGAACACACACGAGCTGGTCTCCTCGCTGGTCCGGATCGGTGACTTCTCCGCCGCGTCGTCGCTTCTCGACGGCGAGCTGAAGCCGACCCGCGGCAAGAAGGAGACCACCGACCACCCGCCGATCTATCCGACCCAGGCGATCTACCCGGAGGCGCTCGACGGTCCGAAGCGCCGGGTCTACGAGCTGGTCGTGCGTCGCTTCCTCGCCACCTTCTCCAAGCCGATGATCACCGAGTCGACCCGGGCCGACATCGAGGCCGGCTCGGAGACCTACTTCGTGCGCGGATCGGTCGTCGTCGATCCCGGCTACGCCGCCATCTACACCTATGCGCGCTCCGGCGACGAGGAGATCCCCAAGCTCACCAAGGGCCAGCAGCTCGCGATCGACGGCGAGCCCTGGATGGTCGACAAGGAGACCCAGCCCCCCTCGCGGATCAGCCAGGGGCGCCTGGTCGAGATGATGGAGGAGCGGGGCCTCGGCACCAAGGCGACCCGGGCCGACATCATCCAGAAGCTCTTCGATCGAGGCTATGTCTACGGCAACCCTCCGGAGCCCTCGGAGACGGGCATCGCCATGTACAAGGCCTTCCACGAGTACGTGCCGCGGATGGCCACCCCGGAGATGACCGCGGAGCTCGAGCAGGACATGGACCGGATCGCCGCCGGCAGGACCTCCAAGGACGACGTCCTGCGGCTCAGCCGCGAGATGCTCCACTCGACCACCACTGACCTCCAGGAAAAGCGCGAGGACCTCGCCAAGCAGATCTGGGCGGGGATGGACGAGGACAAGTTCCTGGGACCGTGCAAGGTCTGCGAGCGCGAGGGGCGAAGCCACGAGGACGGCACCCCGAACCGCCTCCGGATCATCGATCTGAAGGGCGGCAAGCGGATGTACGGCTGCGAGGGCTGGGATCGCGACGACCCCGAGTCGCCCGATTCCTGCCGGGTGAGCGGCCCGCTGCCGGGTCGCGGCTATGACCTGTGGCGGCTCGAGGAGTGCTGCTCGGTCTGCGAGGAGATGCCACGGCTGACGGTCAAGGGCTTTCGCGGGCGCCCCTGGAAGCTGTGCCTGAACGACGACTGTCCCTCGATGGTCGAGATGCGCGAGAAGCGCGAGGAGCGCCGTCGCGCCCAGGAGGCTCGGGAGGCCGCCAAGAACGGCGACTCGGCCGAGGCGGAGACCTCGACTCCGGCGAGCTCCAGCCCGAACGGCAAGGCGCCGAAGCGGCGGACCCGCCGTCCGAAGCCCTCGCCGGGGACGGCCCGAACCAAACGAGCCCGGTCCAGCACGCGCGGCAAGTAGCTTCTCGGCGTGTTCGTCACGCTCGAGGGCATCGACCGCTCGGGAAAGACCACCCAGGCGGCGCTGCTCGCCAGGTCACTGGGGCCCGAGACGCTCCTGATCCGAGAGCCCGGCGGGACCGATGCGGGCGAGCGGATCCGAACGCTTCTCAAGGACCCCGCCACCGAGCTCGATCCGCGCGCCGAGCTGCTGCTCTTCTGTGCGGCCAGGGCCGAGCTCTGTGCCAGGGTGATCCGGCCGGCCCTCGATGACGGCCAGAACGTCGTCTGCGACCGGTTCATCGACTCGACCGTCGCCTACCAGGGCGCGGCGCGCGGGCTCGGCGTCGAGCTGGTCGAGGACCTCAACGCGATCGCGATCGCCGGCTGCTCGCCTCGGCTCACGGTCCTTCTGCGAATCGATCCGGACCGTGCCGAGGCGCGCGGCCAGCAGCGGCTCGCCGCCGGCGACGCGGACGGCTCGGACCGCTTCGAGGGCGAGGGGATCGAGCTCCAGCGGGCCGTCGCGGCGGCCTACGACGATCTCGCCGAGCGGCATGCCGAGCGGATCTCCGTGATCGACGGCGAGGGCACGGTGGACGAGGTGCACGCGCGGGTGATCGGGGCGGTGGGGGTCGCGCGGGCATGACCGTGGCCGCCGAGATCCCCGATCAGATTCGCGAGGCGACCGAGCATCAGCCGGCGGCCCGCGCGTCGCTGGCGGCCGGCCTCGACTCGCCGGCGCACGCCTACCTGCTGGTCGGCCCTTCCGGCTCGGGCAAGCGAGCGGCGGCGCGCGCCTTCGCAGCCGAGCTGTTGACGGCCGGCGCGGCAGACGTCGAGGACTCGCGTCGCCGCGCCCTGGCCGATCCCTCACCGCACCCCGACCTGGTTTGGCTCGTCCCAGAGGGCACCCAGCACCTTGTCGACGAGGTCCGAGGACGAGTGATCAACGCCGCCGCCTACCGGCCGTTCGAGGCGGACCGGCGGGTGTTCGTGATCGAGGCGGCCGACGCGCTCGCCGACGAGAGCCAGAACGCCCTTCTGAAGACGCTCGAGGAGCCCGCGCCCTTCGTCCACCTTCTCCTGATCAGCGCCGAGCCCGAGGCGCTGCTCGAGACGGTGCGATCGCGCTGCCAGCCGGTTCGCTTCGCCCCGCTCGCCGACCAGACGGTGGAGGAGCGGCTGGGCGAGCTGGGGCTGGGCGAGACCGCGAGCGAGCGTCGGGCCGCCGCTCGGCTCGCCGGCGGCGACGCGGACCGGGCGGCCTTCCTGCTCACCGAGGGCGGTCGCGAGCTTCGCGCCGCCGCGCAGAGGTGCGTGCACGCGGCGCGGCGCGGCGAGCTCGGCGGGACTCCCTGGACCGCCCTTCTCGAGGCGGCCGAGGGGGCGGGATCCCGCGCTCGAGACGAGGCCGAGGACCGACTGGCGGAGCTTCGAGTCGAGAGCGGGGAGGAGGCGGCGCCCCGAGGCCGCTCGCGCCAGGCTGATGAGGGCCTTCGCCGGGTCGCCCGGCGGGCGCGAACGGGCGCGCTCGACCTCGGACTGGCGCTGATCGCCGCGTCGCTCCGCGACCTCGCGGCGGTGGCCGAGGGCGCCGACGACCTGGTCCTGAACTGCGACCGCGTCGAGGAGATCCGCTCGGACGCGGCCGGGCTCGACGGGCGCCGCGCCCGCCGCGGGGCCGAGCTGGCGATCGACACTCGCGGCCGTCTCCAGGTGAACGTGGCAGAGGAGCTCGCCCTGGAGGCGCTCGTCTTTCGCCTCGAGGCGCTCCTGGCGGGCGCCTAGACTCTTCGCATCGTGAGCGGCACGACGGCGATCGGGAAGCCCTCGAAGGCCACCGGAGCAAGGCGTCCGTTCGGGGTCCGCCTCTACTTGACGTTCGCCTTCGCGGCGGTGGCGCTGATCGCCGCCGGGTTCTCGTACGTGTTGATAAGCGGATCGAGCGACAATGCCGCGAGCGAGCGCGCGGCCGACATCACCGTCGGCCGGACGGTTCGGCTTGCCGACCGGATCGGGGCTCATCCGGTGGGCCGCTCGACCTCGGAGCTCGAGTCGATCAGCGACCCCGGCTACTCGGCGTGGGTCTTCGACGGGCAGGGAAGGCGGCTCACCTCGACCGTGTCGCGCGGGGTCCATCTGAGCACGGTGCCGAGCCGCCGGATGGCTCTCGCGGTCGCCCTGCGGGGCTCGCGCGCCGTCGACACGCTCCCGGACTCGGTGACGCTCGTCTCGGCGCCGGTGTTTCGAAACGGGCGGCTCGCGGGGGCGCTGGTCGCTCGGGCCGAGCGCCCCCAGGAGATCGCGCAGGCGATCGAGGCGCTGCGCGGCGATCGCTTCACCGCCGCCGCCGTGGCGCTCGCGATCGCGGTGGTGGTGGGGTTCCTGATCGCCACGGCGATCACCTCGCGGGTCAAGCGACTCGCCGGAAGCGCCGCCCGGATCACGGCGGGCGAGCTCGACGAGCCGCTCCGAGGCACCGGCGGGCGGGACGAGATCACCGAGCTTGGGGCCTCGCTCGAGACGATGCGGATGGCGCTGCGCGAGACGTTCGGCGCGCTCTCATCGGAGCGCGACAGGCTGTCGGCGATCTTCGATGCGCTCGACGACGCCGTGATGGTCGTCGGCGCCGACGGCGAGGTCAGGTTCGCGAACCCCGCAGCCGAGCCGCTGATCGGATCCGACGGAAACGCGATCGACGCGATCGTCCCCTGGCTTCGCAGGGCCTCGGCGCGCGGATCCGTCGAGCAGGACGGCGTGCGGGTGCGCGACCGCGTCTACGCGATCGGCGCCCGCGAGCTGCCGGCCGAGAACGCGGTGCTCGCCGTGGTCCGCGACCGCACGACCGCGCTTCGCCGCGAGCTCGCCGAGCGCGAGTTCGTCTCCAACGCGGCCCACGAGCTGCGCAACCCGATCGCCGGCATCTCGGGGGCGATCGAGGTGCTGAGGGCGGGCGCCAAGGACGACCCGGAGGCCCGCGACCACTTCCTCGGCCGCCTCTCCGATGATGCGGAGCGGGTCAGCCGCCTCACCGACTCGCTGCTGGTCCTGGCGAGGATCGAGGCGGGCGGCGAGGGCAGCACCGAGGCGATCGAGGTAGGGATCGTGATCGAGGAGGCCATTCAGGCGGTCGCCCCGCCAGAGGGGCTGCGGACCGAGCTCGAGGTCGAGCCCGACCTGGCGGCCCAGGCCGACGCCGTCCTGCTCCGCCAGGTGCTGATCGGCCTGCTGACGAACGCGTTCAAGAACACGGAGGCGCCGGGCGTCGTTACGCTTCGCGCCGGTCGGCAGGCGAACAGCGAGGTTCTGATCGAGGTGAGCGACACAGGCAGTGGCATAGCCGCGGAGGAGGTGGAGCGCATCTTCGAGCGCTTCTATCGCGGTTCCGGCTCCCTCGAGAAGGAGGGATTCGGCCTCGGCCTGTCGATCGCCAGGCGGATGGTCGACGTGATGGGCGGCCGGATCGGCGTCGACTCCGAGGTCGGAGTGGGCAGCACGTTCTGGATTCGCCTCCCGGTTGCCGAGCCCGCCGCGACCCCCGTGGCGTGATCGGCATGACCGACGGGAGGATCCTGATCGCCGATGACGAGCCCTCGGTGCGCGACGCGGTCGGCTACGCGCTCGAGCAGGAGGGCTTCGACGTGACGCTGGCCGAGGACGGCGACGACGCCGATCGCAAGATCGGCGGTGAGGCGCCGATCTTCGACCTGCTGATCCTCGACATCATGATGCCCGGCAGAAGCGGCCTCGACATCTGCCGCGAGGTGCGGGCGCGGAGCCCCGTCCCGATCATCCTCCTGACCGCCAAGGACGCCGAGGTCGACAAGGTGGTCGGCCTCGAGGTGGGCGCAGACGACTACGTCACCAAGCCTTTCTCCGTTCGCGAGCTTCTGGGCCGGGTGCGGGCCCAGCTTCGCCGCCGAGAGCTCGATCGCAGCTCGTCGGCCCGCGAGGGCAAGCGGATCGAGGCGGGTCCGGTGCGGATCGACCTGGCCCGGCACCTGGTCACGATCCGGCGCGCTCCGGTCAACCTGACCCGCTCCGAGTTCCAAGTCCTTCGGCTGCTCGCCGAGCGGCCGGGCCAGGTGTTCAGCCGTCGCGAGATCATGGAGGAGCTGTGGCAATCGGAGTTCTCGGGCGACGTCCGGGCCTGCGACGTCCACATCTCCAATCTGCGCCAAAAGATCGAGCTCGACCCGCAGGATCCCGAGCTGGTACTGACCGTGCGGGGGATCGGCTACCGGCTCGCCGAGGACGCCGCCGCCTAAACTTGCCCGCGGCGCCGGCGTAGCTCAGCTGGTAGAGCACTTCACTCGTAATGAAGGGGTCAGCGGTTCGAGTCCGCTCGCCGGCTTGGAGCGTCCGCCCGGGAACCGGCGACATCTTGCGCCGCCCGGCTTGCGCCTGGTTGCCGTCGCGGCGCTCGCGCAATAGGGTGCGGGAGCCAACGCGTACTCGAAAGGAAGAACGAGCATGGCGCAGGACAACGTGGATGTGGTCCAGGGTGCCTGGGACGCATTCGCACGCGGTGATATCGAGGCGGTGCTCGACACGATCGCGCCGTCGGCCGAGACGCGCATTCCCGAGACCCTCCCCTGGGGCGGGACGTACGCCGGCCCGGACGGATTCGGCGACTTCATCGCGAGGCTCAACGAAAACTTCGACCAGTTCAGCGTCACGCCCGACAAGGTTCTCGGGGCGGACGACAACCATGTGATCGTCACCGTCAAGGTCAAGGGGCGGACCAAGCGGGGGACCACGATCGAGAACCGCGCGATCTGGATCTACCAGCTCCGCGACGGCCGAATCGCCGACGCCGAGACGTTCGGCGACACGGCTCAGGTCCTTCAGGCGCTCGGCTGAGCCTCTCGGTGGTCATCGTCACCCACGGCCACCGCGAGGCGGTGCGCCGGGGCCTGCCCGAGCTGGCGGACCAGCTCGGATCGGATGACGAGCTGATCGTGGTCGACAACGCGTCCTCGGACGGAACGCCGGGCGCGGTTCGCGAGCTGGTCCCGGCTGCCGTCGTGATCGAGGCGGGATCGAACCTAGGCTTCGCCGCCGGCTGCAATCGCGGCGCGCAGGTCGCCACCCGGCCGCTGCTCGTCTTTCTGAATCCCGACGCGACGCCTGTCGAGGGCTTTCGCGAGGCGATCGAGCGGCCGCTCGTCGAGGGTCGCGGCTGGTCGGCGTGGCAGGGGGTGGTAACGGCGCAGAGGGGCGCGGTGATCAACACGTCGGGGGGCGTGGTCCACTTCACCGGGCTCGCCTGGGCGGGCGTGGAGGACCCTGGGTCCCGGTCGGGCGAGCCGGGGTTCGTGTCCGGCGCCTGCCTGGCGATTCCGCGGACGCTGTTCGACCGCCTCGGCGGGTTCGCCGAGGACTACTTCCTCTATCACGAGGATGTCGACCTGTCGCTCCGCGTTCGGCTGGACGGCGGCACGCTGGGAGTCGAGGACGCCGCTCGAGTCGACCACGACTACGAGTTCGCGAAGGGCGCGGTCAAGTGGCGCCGGCTGGAGCGAAACCGGTGGGCGACGATCGTCCGCACCTACCCGGCCATGCTGCTTGCGCTCGTGGCGCCGGCGCTGGTGGCGACGGAGCTTGCCCTGATCCCGATCTCGATCGCCGGCGGCTGGTTCGGCTCGAAGCTGGGCGCGTGGTGGGACCTGGCGCGCGCGGCGCCACGACTGGCGCGCGAGCGCCGCGGCATCCAGGCGGCCCGGGCGATCTCGATCGGCGACTTCGCCGCCGCACTGACCGCCCGCCTCGACTCACCGTACCTCGGCGCCGCGGCCGACTCGCGCCTCCTCGGGACGGCTCTTCGGGCCTACTGGTCGATCGTCTGCGTGCTGCTCGGCGGCGGCCGATCGGTGAGCAGCGGCTGATCGTCGTCCCCCGCTCCGCCGCCGTTCTCCGATGCCTCGCGGGCCAGTCGCGCCTCGGCGTCGAGCCGGGCGACCTCCTGGGCGAGGATCTTCGTCTCCTCCGAGAGCCGTGAGGTGGCGATCGAGAAGTGGAGGAGAAGCACGAAGACGACGCCTAGCGCCGTCAGGAAGAGCGCGTTCGGCGGCGAGTGGACTCCCACCGCCTCGGCGAGGGTCTTGAGCCCATCGCGCCACACCGCGAGCACCAGCATCCCCGCCGCCGCCAGCATCCACAACAGCGCGTAGCGCTCGACCAGGCGACGCCGGCGCACCAGCTCGAGAACCACTCCGAGGAAGATCGCCGCGACCAGCACGGCGACGATCTGCGCCTTGGTGCCGACCGCGTGGCTCGCCGCGAGCGTGGTCATCCGGCCGCGCCGCCCGTTGCCGCCGGGCCCGAGGCGGGCGGTTCGACCAGCTCGTCGTCGACGGGCTCCTCGACCGGAGTCGGCCGCCTGCGGAACAGCCCGACGAACAGTGCGAGGAGCACTTTGGCCATGTAGTAGGCGCTTCGCGGGTAGTCGATCGAGCTGCGTCCGAACCCCCGCGCGTTCATCCGCACGGGCACCTCGTGGATCCGCAGGCGGTGGTAGTGGAGCATCAGGATCGCCTCGACCTCGGGATAGTCGTGCGGGTAGTCGCGGGCGAACAGCTCGATGCCGCGACGGTTGGTCATCCGAAAGCCGGAGGTCGGGTCCGTGATCCGCTGGCGGCAGATCGCCGTCAGGACGATCGAGAAGATCAGGTTGCCGATCCGGCGGCCGAACGGCACCTTGTACCCCGGGTCGCCGCGGAAGCGGCTGCCGCACACCATGTCGGCCTCGTCTCCAGACGTCTGGAGCTTGGCCAGCAGGTCCGGCAGGTGGGCCGGCTTGTGCTGCCCGTCGCCGTCGACCTGGGCGGCGACGTCGTAGTCGTGGCGCAGCGCGTACTTGAACCCGGACTGCATCGCCCCCCCGATCCCGGTGTTGAACGGGTGGCGGAGGACGAGCGCCCCGGCGGCCTCGGCCTCGTCGGCGGTCGCGTCCCTGGACCCGTCGTCGACCACCACGACGTCGAATCCGGGAGCCTGGCGCCGGATTTCGCGCACCACGCGACCGACCATTCCCTGCTCGTTGAAGGCGGGGACGATCGCGAGCTTGCGGAGATCGGATCCGTTCGGAGACATCGCGGCTGCGAGAGCGATCCGCCGGCGAGACGCCCTCGGGCAAGCCAGATTACCGCCCCCGGCCCTGGAAGCCGAGAACCCCGCGCCCGTCCCATGGGTCGTGGCTCGGGCGGCGCGGCGCGCACCGGGTGGGCCCGAACGGCGCCGCAGGAAGGCGCGCTCGGGCAGGGTTCTGGGCCCCTCGCACGTATCAGAGGTCGTGTCCGAGAAGCGACGAAGGAGCTTCGACCCGGTTGCGGGGGGCCGCGCTCGGCATCGCAACGAGGCCGAGGTGGAGTTCAACCGGATCGTCGCGTTCAGCGACGGCGTGTTCGCGATCGCGATCACCCTGCTCGTCCTCGGCCTCACGATTCCGCAGGGCCAGCCCGACCTGACCGGGACCCTCCTGGGACAGGAGGCCGACCTCCTCGCCTACGTGATCAGCTTCGCCGTGGTCGGGCGCGTGTGGATCGGCCACCACCGCTTCTTCGCCTCGCTGGAGCGCTTCGACGGAACGTTGATGGGGTTGAACCTCGTCTACCTGGCCACCGTGGTCCTGATCCCCTTCACCTCGGCGGTGCTCGGTGACTACGAGAGCCAGACCGCGGCGGTGGTCCTCTATGCGATCAACCTCGCCTGCGTGAGCGTCGCCTTCCACGCCCAGATCGTCTACGCGTACCGCCACGACCTCGTCTGGCCCGAGGCCCGCGAGTTCGAGCGGCGCTTCGCGGGCCCCGCGAACCTGCTGGTCGGCGCCGTGTTCCTCGCCTCGATCCCGGTCGCGTTCGTCAGCACGATCGCCGCCACGGTGATGTGGGTCGCGGTGTTCCTGGTCGGCAGGCGCCTCGAGGATCGGATCGCGTCGCTGGGGCGCGGTCGCGAGCGCGCCTGAGTCTCACGCCCCGCCGCGGTGGCGGAGGATCTCCTCGCGCTCGGCAAGTCGATTGTGGCGGCGGAGCTCGGCCTCGTGTCGGCGGCGCTGCTCGGCTTCGGACTCGGCGACGAGCGGCGGAACGGGCGTCGGGGTGCCGTCGTCGCCCACGGCGACCATGGTCAGATAGGCGGTTGAGGTGTGCCGGCGATCGCCGGTCAGCGGGCTCTCCGCCTCGACCCTTACGCCCACCTCCATCGAGGTCCGCCAGGCGGCGTTGACGCTCGCCGTGCAGGTGATGAGCTCGCCGACGTTGACCGGGCGGACGAACGTCATCCGATCCATCGCGGCGGTGACCACGCGTCGCCGGCAATGTCGGACCGCGGCGATCCCGGCCGCCTCGTCGCAGAGCTTCATGACCACGCCGCCGTGGACGAAGCCGGCGGAGTTGGCATCGCCGATGCTCATCCACTCGACCAGCTGCGCCCTCGACTCCGAGGCGGGCTTGGGCTCCATTGCGGCCGATCCTAGCCCCGCCGGTGGCGGCCATCTAGCCTTCGGCCGATGGCGGGCTCCCTCTCCGCGGTCGAGGACGCGGTGATCCGATGTCGTCGGTGCCCCCGCCTCGTCGAGTGGCGAGAGGCCGTGGCGGCCGATCCGCCGCGTCGCTTCCGGGGGCGGCCCTACTGGGCGCGACCGCTGCCGGGCTTCGGAGACCCGCGAGCCGCGATCGTGCTCGTCGGCCTGGCGCCCGCCGCCCACGGCGCCAATCGGACCGGTCGGATGTTCACCGGCGATCGGTCCGGCGAGTGGCTGTACGCGGCGCTTCACCGAGCCGGCCTGGCGAACCGGCCATGCTCGGACGGCCGGGGCGACGGGCTTCGCCTCGAGGACGCCTACGTCACGGCCGTCAACCGGTGCGCGCCGCCGGCCAACCGCCCGACCCCCGCCGAGCGCGACCGTTGCCTGCCGTTCCTGGTCGCCGAGCTCGAGGCTCTGGCAGGGGCAAGGGTCGTGGTGGCGCTGGGCGCGTTCGCGTGGGGCGGCGCGCTGCGGGCGATCCGAGATCTCGGTCACCCGGCCGGGCGCCCCAAGCCGCGCTTCGCTCACGCCGCCGAGGTCGCCGTGGGCCCGTACAAGCTGCTCGGCTCCTACCACCCCTCGCAGCAGAACACCTTCACGGGAAGGCTGACCGAGTCGATGCTCGACACCGTTCTGGCGCGGGCGAAGGCGCTGTCGGCCGGGGGGCGAGGGCCGGCGGATCCCCTTCGTCCGAGCGCCGAGGCGGGATACTGAGCCTGGCGATGTTCCCGCTCAACGTGCCGAACGTCCTCACCCTGCTTCGCATCCTGGCGGTGCCCGTGATCGTGGTGGCGCTGCTCGGCGAGACGCCGAACGGCGACGCGCTCGCCGCCGGCGTGTTCGCGCTGGCCGCCTTCACCGACGGCCTCGACGGCTACATCGCGCGCCGCCGCCAGGACGTGACCACGTTCGGAAAGCTCGTCGATCCGCTCGCCGACAAGCTGCTGATCGTCGCGGCGCTCGTCTCGCTGGTCTCACTCGGCCGCCTTGCGGCGTGGGTGGCAATGGTGATCATCGCCCGCGAGGTCGCGGTGACCCTGCTGCGGGCCGTCGCGGTCGAGCAGGGGGTGGTGATCTCGGCGAGCTGGCTCGGAAAGCTGAAGACGGTGCTCCAGGTCGCCGCGGTGTTCGCGTTGATCATCTGGAACCCGTCGCCGACCTCGGTCGACGTGCTGGTCTACATCGCGCTGGCGGTCACCGTGATCTCGGGCGTCGACTACTTCTTCGGCCTGCGCAAGCGGCTCGAGTCCGAGCGGGAGAGGCGAACGGCCGCGAAGGGCGAGCAGCTCGAGGACGCGGCCGGAGCGGCGAAGAGGGCCTAGGCTACGCGCTGCACGGCGCCTCGAGCCATTCGCGCTCGGTCATGTGGCGCCGCGAGTGCTCGCCGCTCGACAGCTCGGCGAGGATCTCTGCCAGCAGTCCCGAGCGCTCGGCGATCACCGAGTGGCGGTGGATCGTCTCGAGGTTCTCCTGACGCGCCAGGACGAAGCCCCCCTCGCCCAGCTGCGGATACGCGTCGGCGACCCGCCGGACCATCTCGCGGACGCAGTCCTCGACGAAACGAGGGTTGCGATGGGCCTTCTCGACCACCTCGACCTCGTCGGAGCGCTTCATCAACTCGTAGATCTCCGAGCTCATCGACTGCTCGACGATGCGCAGCAGGTCGCGGGCGTCGACGTCGATTCCCACGCCCTCGGGCCGGCCGATGTGAAGCGAGCCGATCCCGCGCTGGTTGTGGGTCGCGACCGGGACCGCGGCGAGCACCCGCTCGATCTCGTCATCGGTGAACCCGTCGGCCGCGAGCCGATCGCGAGACCGGCCGGCGACAAGCTCCTGCGCGCACGGGCAGGCCGTCATCCCCTGCGCCTCGACCCCGGTCAGCGTCCGCGTCCCGCGCTCGGAGACCACCGCCGCCCCGCGCAGGGAGTAGATCTCCTGCGTGGGCAGCCCCGAGGCCGGGGTCTGCACGGTTGCGGGGTAGCGGGCCGCGATCGTCACCTCGGCGCGCAGGCCGTCCTGCTTGTTGCGGACCTGTGTGGCGATCCGCGATGCCAGCTCCTCGGCTCGCAGGGTCTCGCCGAGGACCACCTGGTCGATCGCCTCGTTGACGACCTCCTCGAAGCGCGACATGTGGACTCCCGCCTGGCGGGGGTTCAGGTCCACGAAGCACTCGAGCTCGGCGAAGAAGTAACTCCCGTCGGGGTCCCGGGCGGGTGTCGCGGACCCTGCTTCGGCGGTGGCCGGGCCGTGGCCGCCGACGCGAATGACCTTTTCGATTCCCCGGACGCCGACCCGCGTCAGGCTGACCTCGATTCGCGGCCGGGAGGCCTGAACGTCGAGGGTCGGAACTGGCGCTTGGCGCGTCTCGCTCATCGGTCTCGGTGGTCCGGGTGGCTCGGCCCGACGCGCGGCTCGAATCTGCTCGTCGGCCCCGTCGGGGCAAGATTAACGGCACTCGAGCGTCTGCTTCCAGGATCCGCGGGCCCCTATACTGGCCCGGTCCGTACCCGAGCGTTAGGAGAGGCAGGGGCGGCGAGTGCCGAATGAGGGAGATGTGCTTCTGACGCGCGAGTCTCGTGGCGACTCGATCGCCCGACCCGTCGACGCCGACCAGCCCGGAGAGCTGAACGGCGAGCTTCCGGCCCAGCATCCCGACGAGCTACGGTCGCTGATCCTCCAGGGTCGCGAGCACGGCTACCTGACGTTCGAGCAGATTGCGGGACCCCTCGAGGAGGTCGAGGTGACCAAGGAGCAGGTGCGCGACCTGCACGCCTACCTGATCGAGCACGGCATCGACGTGATCGCCGAGGACGGCCTGACCGCGTACAAGGAGGCGAAGGGATCAGGGCAGTCGGGCTCGTCGAAGAAGCCGGAGCTCGATCTGACGGTCGAGCCGAGCCTGGACTCGCTTCGTCTCTACCTGCGGTCGATCGGCCGGGTGGAGCTGCTGACGGCCGACCAGGAGATCGAGCTGGCGAAGCTGATCGAGAAGGGCGACATGGCGGCCAAGCGGCACATGGTCGAGGCCAACTTGAGGCTGGTCGTCTCGATCGCCAAGGGCTATCTGGGCCGGGGACTCGGGTTCCTCGACCTGATCCAGGAGGGCTCGCTGGGCCTCATACGGGCGGTCGAGAAGTTCGACTACCGGCGTGGCTACAAGTTCTCGACCTACGCCACATGGTGGATCCGCCAGGCGGTCACCCGGGCCATCGCCGACAAGGCGCGGACGATCCGCATCCCGGTCCACATGGTGGAGAAGCTGAACCGGGTGACCCACGTCGAGCGCCAGCTCGTCCAGCTCCTCGGGCGAGAGCCGGAGCCCGCGGAGATCGCCGCCGAGCTGAAGATCTCGGTGCAGGACGTCCGCGACATCCAACGGGTCGCCCAGATGCCGGTCTCGCTGGAGAAGCCGATCGGTGACGAGGAGGAGTCGGAGCTTGGTGATTTCGTCGCCGACGAGACCTGCCAGGAGCCGTTCGACAGCGCCACCGAGAGTCTCCAGCGCGAGGACATTCAGCGAGCACTGGACGCGCTTCCCTCGCGAGAGCGTCAGGTGATCGAGCTGCGCTACGGCCTGCGTGGGCACGAGCCGCTCACCCTCGAGGAGGTCGGACGCGCCTTCGGCGTCACCCGCGAGCGGATCCGCCAGATCGAGAACAACACGCTGAAGAAGCTGAAGCAGCTCCCCGAGGCGCAGCGACTGCGCCAGCTCGCCTGAGTTAGGCCACGGGCCCGCCAACGGCCTCGGACCGCGCGGTGCCCGGGGGGCCGTTCCTGAGCAGACCTCGCATCCGCTGGAGGTCAAAGGTGTGCGGCTCGGTCGTCTCGACGAACTCCGACAGCTCGGCTGCGAACCATTCGGGCTCCTCGAGCTGCGGCCAATGCCCGGCACCCGGCATCTCGACCAGGCGGCTCCCCGGGATCAGCCGGCGCGCGTCGCGCCCATGCCGCAGGGGAATGATCGGATCCTCCGTGCCCCAGATCAAGAGCGTCGGGACCTTCTCGGCCAGATACAGGCGGTCCGTGGCGCTGACCCGCTGGCCGGCGAGGTCGATCACAGCACGCAGGGTCTGGACGAAGGCGTCGCGCGCGCCGTGCTCGGCGAGCGACGCATATCCGCGCGCGGCCTCGACCAGGTCGGTTCCCGCCTTGAGCCCGACGCGCTCCAGGGCAGCCGCCGCCGCCGAACCGGCGCTCAGGGCCCAGCCGGGGGTGAGCAGCGGAAGGACGAGCTCCGAGCCGGGGAGCGATGCCGCGCGAAGCAGGGGATGCACCTCCTTGCCGAGGCCCCCACTCGCGACCAGGACGAGGCGCTCGCAGTACTCGGGGAACTGGTATGCGAACTGGAGCGCGATCCCGCCGCCGAGGGAGTGCCCGACGACGGTCCCGCGCTCGAGGCCGAGTGCCCCCAGCAGGTCCCGTGCGCCGCTCGCGTAGGCGCCGAGCGAGTAGTCGCCGCGCGGCTTGGCCGAGCGTCCGTGGCCGAGCAGGTCAGGGGCGACGACCGTGTAGCGGTCGGACAGGCGGGCCATCGCATCGACCCAGACGTGCGAGGTGGAGGTGATCCCGTGAAGGAGGACGATCACCGGGCCGTCCCCCGCCATCCGGTAGCCCACGGCGCTGCCATGAAGGTCTAGGTGCTGAATCGGGAAGTCGCGTCTCATGGGCGGTGGATACCCCGGCCGCGGTCGAATGTAACATCGTTTGATGGAACATTGGATGCGCATGAGGGGGGCGTGACCCCGATCACCGAGAAGCGGAGCCGGCGAACCGGGCCGACGAGCCGGCATCGATGACGATCGACGAGCTGGCCCAGCGCACCGGGATGACGGTGCGCAACATCCGCGCCCACCAGTCGCGGGGGCTCGTCCCTCCGCCGGAGGTTCGCGGGCGGACGGGCTATTACGGCGTTCAGCACCTCGACCGGATCGAGCTGATCAAGGAGCTCCAGGCAGATGGCTTCAACCTCGAGGCGATCCGCCGCCTGCTCGAAGGCGCCGGGGGGTCGAGCCGGGAGGTGCTCGACTTCTCCCGGGCGTTGCGGGCGCCGTTCGAGGACGAGGAACCTGAGATCCTCGCGGCGGAGGAGATGGGTGAGCGCTGGGGTGGACGCCTCGAGGCGCCGCTGATCGCGCGGGCCGAAAAGCTCGGCTTGATGCGCCCGCTCCCCGACGGTCGGATCGAGATCCTCAGTCCGCGCCTCCAGCGCGCTGGGACGGAGCTGGCGGCCCTGGGCGTTCCCCCCGCGGCGGCGCTCGAGGTGGCGGCGAAGGTGCGAAGCAGCGCCCGCGCGATCGCCCGGGTCTTCGTCGAGCTGTTCCTGGAGAGCATCTGGAAGCCGTTCAACCGGGCGGGGCGCCCCGAGGAGGAATGGCCGAAGGTCCGCGATGCGCTGGAGCGGCTGCGCCCGCTGGCCTCCGAGGCGGTGCTCGCGATCTTCCAGCAGGTGATGAGCGAGGCGGTGGAGGAAGCGACCGCCCGCGACCTCCAGCGGGCGATGCGCGAGCCACGCAAGCGGAGCCGCGGCAAGCGGCGACCGCGCTAGCGATTTGAGATTCGCGTCACCGATAGCGTTCCGTCGCCCCGGGCCTCCACGTAGAGATCATCGCCCACCTGAAGCCCGGCGGCCTTGCGCGGCCCGACGGGGATCGTTATCTGACCCTTGCCCCAAATGCGGGCGCGGGCGAGGCTCACTTCCCTGGGTGAAGCCGTCATTTTCGCCGGAAGAGCCGCAGTTGAAGATGGGGGAGGCAGGATTCGAACCTGCGAAGGCAGAGCCATGGCGTTTACAGCGCCACCCCGTTGACCGCTTGGGTACTCCCCCGGGAGCGTCGATTCTAGGGGCGGTTGACCTTGGGTCGGCTCGAGCGGGCGGCCGCTCTCAATCTCGAACTCGGAGTACCGCGATCCGCCTACCGTCAGGCCCGACCTTGCCTCCAACATCTTCGTCGGAATAAACCACCGGCGGCCGTCGCCGACGTGAATGAAGAGGTAGTCGCACCGCGCGGGATCGAAGTACTTGACGAGCCCGGTCCAGCTTTGGTTGCCACCGCGGGTCGAGATCCCGACCCTCCAGCGTCCGCGACTTTGGTGCGTTGAGGTCTTCACCTCGACGCGGACAAGGCGGCCGAGGTCAGCGATCAGGTCGACGTCGGGGCTGTGGCCCACCGGCACGTAGATATGAGCTCCCTGGCTGGCGAGCCACTCCATCGCCGACAGCTCGCCGAGGTCCCCCTGCTCGCGTGGCTTGAGCGACGGCGCCATGGTCCGACCATAGGGCCGGCAACGGCGTAGATGTCGCCTTCGACCCTCTTCTCGGAGGGTCGTCTCAGAATTGACTCAAAGGAGTCAGTCCCGCGTAGCGATTGGCGTCGCCCGGCCGACCAGCCGTGACATCACGACCTGTGAGCGGGTGCGGATCACCTGACCGTCCTTCTGGAGCTCCATGATCAGCCGCTCGAGCGCTCCGTTGTCCTCGGTCCGCACGCGGGCGATCGCGTCGGCCTCTCCGGTGACGCTCCACGCCTCGACCACCTCCGGGTGCTCGCCCAGGGTTCTCGCCACCCGGTCGAGCGTCGTCCCCGCCTGGAAGAACAGCTCGACCAGCGCCTCGGTGTTCCAGCCCATCGCCCCGTGGTCGACCACCGCGGTGAAGCCCTCGAGGGCGCCGCGCTCGCGAAGCCGGTCGATTCGCCGCTTCACCGACGGCGCCGAGAGGCTCACCCGAGCCGCGATGTCGTCGTAGGTGCGACGCCCATCCTCCACGAGAAGCGCAAGAATCTTGCGATCAATCCCATCCATGCGTTGAATCATTGCGCAGATTCGCGGATCATCCGGGATTGACGCCCGCCGTCTCGCCCCGTACCGTTGGTGAGCACCCACCCGAGGAGGACGACTGATGCTCACCCAACCAAAGGTCGCAAGGATCCTCTTCGACGAGTCCCACTCCGAGGCGTGGACGATCCGCCGGGCGGTCGCTGAGCGCATGCAGCCCACCCACCCGGCCGACTCCTCATATGCGACCGCGGCCGAGCGCCTCGCGTCTCGCGACTTCGACGTGATCCCGAACGAGGACCGTCCGCTGAACCGCGAGACGCTCGCCGGCGCCGACGTCCTGGTGATCGCCCACCCGTCCGACCCGAGGTGGGAGGCCACCGTCAACGGCCGCTCCGCTCGCCTCTCGGACGTCGAGCTCGACGCGATCGAGGAGTTCGTATGCGGCGGCGGCGGCGGCCTGATCGTCCTCGGCGAGACCGAGCAGGACAAGTACGGCAACAACCTGAACGACCTCCTCGGCCGGTTCGGGATCGAGATCGAGAGCCGGACCGTGCAGGACTACGAGCACCACCACTCGGCGCCGTCATGGGTCCTCGCACAGCTCGAGGACGTCCCTGCCACTCCCGACCCGGCGCAGCCGGCCTCCTCGGACTCCGAGCGGCCGGTCGGCGATTCCGGCGTCGACCTCCTGAACCGCGTCGAGCGAGCCTGCTTCTACCGGGCTGGGACGCTGGCGCTTCACAACGGCGCCCGCGCGATCGCCCGCACCTTCCCGACCGCCTCGCCACCCGGCGCGCCGCTCGCAGCCGTCGTCGAACACGGCGACGGGCGGGTCGTCGTGCTGGCTGACTCGGACCTGTTCGGCGACGACTGCATCGGCGAGCTCGACAACGGGGCCCTGTGGCTGAATCTCGTCTACTGGGTCGCGCAGCCCGCCTTCGCGGGGCTCCAGGCGGTCACGGACTCCCCGGCCCGCTCCGACCCCCGCTGGGTGGAGCTGAAGCGCGCCGTCGAGGAGCTCCGCTCGACCCAGGAGCCCGACGGCTCGATTGACACCTCGGCCCACGACCCGGAGCGAATCGGCGGACTGGTCGAGGCGATCCGCGCCGCCGCCGCCGGCCTGGCCCCGCGCTTCCCGCACCAGTCGGCCTACCTCGAGGAGCTTGACGCCGACCTCGCCGACTGGGCCGGGTCCGGCTATGGCAAGCCCGACTTCATCCGCTCGACAGAGGCGTTCCGACCCGAGCGCGACCGCCGCGACGGGATCGAGCACCTCGTCATCTTCCCGATGTACAAGCAGAACGCCTCGCGCGACACCTGCTTCGAGGCGTTGATCGTCCGGGTCCCCTGGCCGGAGTTCGTCGCCGAGCTCGAGCGCTCCGGCTACGACAACCCGAAGTTCCTCCCGGTCAACCTGGTCGACTACACCTCGGGCTACGACTCCGAGTGTGCGGTCCTCTTCCCCGAGACCTTCTCGACCGCGGAGCGCCCCCCGAGCCACTTCGGGGGCATCTTCTGCGACCGCGAGGCGGAGCGCTTTCGCCGCGTCTGCGGCGCCGCCGCCGAGACCCTCGGCGTCAACCTGCCGCCCGACGCCGCGTGCCTTCTCACCTCGCCCGAGCTCTCGATGGACGCCTACATCGTCTGGGACCTGATCCACGATCGAACCCACATGCACGGCGACCTGCCGTTCGACCCGTTCATGATCCGCCAGCGGATGCC
>JBOGZB010000085.1:0-8939 GCA_050697175.1 Solirubrobacterales bacterium
CGCCAAGAACAAGGCCAAGTTCCCGACTCCCCCCGGGCTGTTCACGGTCGACGATCCCAGCATCGGCGGCTGGGACAAGGCCAACAGCGAGTTCTTCGATCCCGACACCGGCAGCGTCGCCAAGATCGAGGAGAGCCTGGGTGTATCGACCGGATGACGCAAGTCGTAGAGAAGCTCCTGGGGGTGGCTACGGAGTGACGCCCGTAGCACCAGGAGCCCGAGCGGAGGCGCCCCCGCGGCCGATCCAACTACCGCGCTTCGGGGGCGCCGCGCTCGGGCGCGGTCTCGTGACCGCATATCTGAGCCTGATCGTGCTGATCCCGATCGCCGCGCTCGTCGCGCAATCGACCGATGGCGGACTCGGCGCGTTCTGGACGGCCGTGACCTCCCCGCAGGCAATCGCGGCCCTGAAGCTCACTCTGATCGCGGCCGTGATCGTGGTGGCGGTCAACGTCGTCACCGGCACGGCGATCGCCTGGGTTCTCGTCCGGGACAGCTTTCCGGGCAAGAGCGTCGTCAACTCCGTGATCGATCTCCCGTTCGCGCTTCCGACCGTCGTCGCTGGGATCACCCTGTTGGCGCTGTACGGGCCGAACAGCCCGGTGGGGATCGACGTCGCCTTCACCCGGGCCGGAGTTGTCATGGCCCTGCTGTTCGTAACCCTCCCTTTCATCGTCCGAGCCGTACAGCCCGTGCTGCTCGAACTCGACCAGGAAATGGAGGAGGCCGCAGCTTCGCTCGGTGCGGGGCCGTTGACGACCTTCCGCAGGATCATCTTCCCGAGCCTCAGGCCGGCGCTGCTCGCCGGCATGGCGCTGGCATTCGCGCGAGCGATCGGCGAGATCGGCTCGCTGGTGCTGATCTCGGGAAACCTCCCCTTCAAGACCCAGACCGACCCGTTGTACATCCTGGGCTTGATCGAGAGTGGCGCCACGACGAGCGCGGCCGCGGTTTCAGTCTCCTTGCTCGTGATCGCGCTGGGCGTGTTGCTTCTGATCGGGCGACTCACACATTGGAGCCTTCGCCATGACCGCTAGAGGCAACCTCGGCAAGTACGGGCTCCGCTTCTTCGCCCTCGGGTACCTGGCGGTGTTGCTCCTGATCCCCTTCGGGACGATCTTCTATCGCGCCTTCGAGCACGGGCTTGCCGCAGCATTCACGTCGGTCACCACGCCGGACGCTCTTCATGCCTTTTACCTGACCATCCTGATCACCCTGATCGCGGTGGTCGCCAACACGATCTTCGGGGTCGGATGCGCCTTGCTTCTGGTACGCACCAACTTTCGCGGCAAGGCGCTGCTCAACGCCGTTGTTGACCTGCCGTTCGCGATCTCACCGGTCGTCGTCGGTCTCTCGCTGTATCTGCTTTACGGGCGCACCGGATGGTTCGGGAACGTGTTCCTCGATAACGGCATCCAGATCCTCTTTGCGCTGCCAGGGATGATCCTGGCGACGATCTTCGTCTCGTTGCCTTTCGTGGTTCGCGAGGTGGTACCCGTGCTGCACGAGATCGGTGACGAGCAGGAGCAGGCGGCAACGACGCTGGGGGCCAACTGGTGGCAGACCTTTCGCAGGGTCACCCTCCCCGCGATTCGCTGGGGGGTCGCATACGGGGTCATCCTGACGACCGCCCGAGCGCTGGGCGAGTTTGGCGCCGTCGCGGTGGTCTCCGGGAGGATCAGTAACCAGACTGAGACAGCGCCCCTGTGGGTCTGGCGGGAGTTCGGGCAGTTCAACGCGACCGGGGCCTACACGGCTTCGCTGGTCCTGGCGCTGATCGCCGTGGCCACTCTGCTCGCAATGAATGCGTTCAAACGAAAGGAAGCGTCATGAGCATCATCGTCGAGGGAGCACGGAAGCAATTCGGCGACTTCGTCGCCCTTGACGACGTCTCGATCGAGGTGCCGGATGGGTCCCTGACCGCGCTTCTGGGGCCGAGCGGGAGCGGCAAGTCGACACTTCTGCGGGTGATCGCGGGGCTCGAGGAGCCCGACTCCGGCCGGGTCATGATCCTGGGCGAGGATGCCACGAGCCTGCCCGCCCAGAACCGCGGCGTCGGCTTCGTCTTCCAGCACTACGCGGCCTTCAAGCACATGACGGTGCGAAACAACATCGCCTTCGGCCTCAGCATCCGAAAGCGCCCCAAGCAGGAGATCGCCGAGCGGGTAGACGAGCTGATCAAGCTCGTCCACCTCGACGGCTTCGGTGACCGATACCCCTCGCAGCTCTCCGGCGGCCAGCGCCAGCGCATGGCGCTCGCACGGGCGCTCGCAGTCGAGCCCAAGGTTCTGCTGCTCGACGAGCCGTTCGGGGCCCTGGATGCCAACGTCCGCAAGGAGCTGCGGCTCTGGCTTCGCCGCCTCCACGAGGAGGTCCACGTGACGACGATCTTCGTCACCCACGACCAGGAGGAGGCGATGGAGGTCGCTGGGCAGATCGTCGTCATGAACGAGGGCCGCGTCGAGCAGACCGGGCCACCCGCCGATCTCTACGAGCATCCGAAGACGGAGTTTGTGATGGGCTTCGTCGGTCCCGTCAACCAGCGCGGGGCGATGTTCATTCGCCCGCACGACCTGGAGCTGCTCCAGGTTCCTGCGGCGGACGCCGAGGAGGCGATGATCGAGCGGATCGTCAACCTCGGCTTCGAGACAAGGATCGAGATGCTGCTCGCCGACGGCGAACAGATCTGGGCGCAGATGACCCGCGAGGACGCGGACCTGCTCGAGCTCTCGGACGGCCAGATCGTCTACGCACGCCCGCGGCGGGCGAAGTTCTTCGAGCCCAACGGCGAGCCCAGGACCGACGAGCTGGCGTCCGCCGCCTGAGGTCCGGCGGTCGGACGCCGCCCGGGGCGCCGACGGACGCCCGGTCCGGCTACGCGGCCTCTTGGGCCGGGTCGCCGCAGATCTGCCGCAGGCGGCGATGGAGAGTCGTGTCGGCGGTCCGCATTCCCGCCACTCCCCGGCGCGTGGACGCTTCGTGGTGGCGACGGCCGCCGCCAGCGCCGCAAAGCGACGCTCGGCCAGCCTTCGCTCCCCTGTCGCGTCGAGCTGCTTCGTTCGTTCGAACATCCAGACCGGGCTCATGATGCGTCCTTTCGCAGAGAACCTTTCTTGAGTGGATCGCTCAAGATAGCAGGGTTGAGGCGAGGATCGGGCACACTGCGACCCGAACCGCACGTCGTCGCCCGGCCCGCATCCCCCGGCCGCGACGATCCGGAGCCGGCTAGTCCCCAGCCGTGGAGAACGTCGAGCGGGAGGCGATCCCCTTGACCACCTCGGGAGGTTCGCCACCCGCCAGGTCGGCGAGGCTGACCGACTCGAGCACTTGCCGGATGTTGGCCCGCAGCGCGATCCAGACTTCCTTGAGCACCGCTGCGTCATCGGGGTAGTCGAGCTCCTCGGCGGGCTCGCCGCGGACCGTCGCGAGTGGGCCCTCCACGGCGCGGATGATCTCGGCGACCGTTATCTCTTCCGGCGCGCGGGCGAGCCAGTAGCCGCCGTCGGCCCCGCGACGGCTCTGGACCAGCCCCGCGTGGCGAAGCTCGGCCAGGATGTTCTCGAGAAAGCGCACCGGGATCTCTTGTGCCTCCGCGACGAGATCGCCCTTGATCGGGGTGCCGTCGCCGCCGCCGACGAGCTCGAGCATCGCTCGAACCGCGTAGTCCGCCTTGGCCGAGACCCTCACACGCCCATTCTGCCCTAACCGTCGGCCGGGGGTGCCTCGAGCCGCTCGAGCACCACGGCGTCCGGGTCGGAGCCGGGACGAAGGCCCTTGTAGACGGGGGCGCGAAGGGTCCGAGCCCTGGTCCACTCGCGAAACTCGACCTCGGCGACCAGCCGAGGGTCCACGAAGACCGTCTCTCTGGGCGGTTGGCGGCCATCGAAGGGGCTTCCGGACCGCTCGAGCGGAACCAGGGTTGCGGCAAGTCGCTCGAGCTCGTGGTCCGAGAGCCCGCTGCCGACCCGGCCCGCGTAGCGCAGCCCACCGTCATCGTCGTGGTAGCCGACGACCACAGCGCCGAGCGTGTCCGATCGCCGCCCTCGTCCGGGCAGCCACCCCCCGATCACCAGCTCCTGGCTGAGCTTGTTCTTGACCTTGAGCCAGGCTCGGCTGCGCCGCCCGACCAGGTAGCGGCTGTCGAGCCGCTTTGCGACCAGGCCCTCGAGCCCGCGTTCGGCAGTCAGCTCGAGGAGAGCCGCTCCCTCGCCCAGATGCTCCCTCGGCGTCTGCCAGCTCGGGCCATCGATCCTCAGCTCGCGAAGCCTCTCGCGCCGCTCCGAGTACGGCAGATCGACCAGGGAGTGCCCCTCCGCGAAGAGCAGGTCGAACGCCAGGTAGGTGACCGGGGTCTCGGTCATGCGGCGCCGGACGGCGCCCGGCGATCCGAGGTTCATCCGGCTCTGGAGCCGCTCGAAGCTCGGCTTGCCCTGATCGTCGAAGGCGACCACCTCGCCATCGATCACGGCCTCGCGGGATCCGAGCTGGGCGGCCATCGCGCGGAGCTCCGGGTAGTGCGACGTGATCTCTCGCAGGTTGCGGCTCTCGAGGCGAAGCTCCCCCTGCTCGCAATACGCGACCGCGCGGATCCCGTCCCACTTGATCTCGAACGCCCAGCCGTGCTCGTCGCGGGGCATCTCGGAGAGGGTCGCGAGCATCGGCTCCAGGTGCTCGGGCATCGGCTCACGGTCCGGGTCGACCGGCGGGTCCATGCGGTGGATCATCCAGTTGTCGCCGTCGGTGGCGAACAGCGCGTAGCGCCCCCGGACCCGTTCGCCGGCCAGGGTGAAGATCACCTCGTCGTCGCGGAACTTCTCGGCCTCGTAGCTGCCCCGATCCCAGATCGTGACCGTGCCCGCGCCGTACTGCCCCGCCGGGATCTCGCCCTCGAACTCGAGGTACTCGAGCGGATGGTCCTCGGTGCGAACCGCGAGCCGATTGCGCTTCGGGTCCTGCGGCACCCCGCGCGGCAGCGCCCACGAGGCTAGCGCCCCATCGTGCTCGAGCCGCAGGTCCCAGTGAAGCCGGCGGGCGTGGTGCTCCTGGACCACGAATCGCCCGCCACTCCCCGGGCGATCGCCGCCGCCCCGCGGCTCGGGGGTCCTCTCGAAGGACCGCTTTCGCTCGTAGTCGGAGAGCCGGCGGCGAGCCATCGCGGGACCAATGGTAGGCACCGCTTCCCGGGGCCAGGGTGGCAAGGCGATCGCGCCGCCGGCCCCTCCCAGTGCCCCCGGCCAGGCTCGAACTGGCATCTTCCGGCTTAAAAGGCCGACGCGTTACCGATTACGCTACGGGGGCCGTCACATGATGGCGTGCGGGCGTGAGGCGCGCCCCCGACGGGCCTAGTGGCGGAAGTGGCGGCGGCCCGTCAGCACCATCGCGGCGCCGGCCGCGTCGCAGGCGGCGATCACCTCGGAGTCGCGAACCGATCCGCCCGGCTGGATCAGGGCGGTGGTTCCGGCGTCGATCGCGAGTTGGGGCCCGTCCGGAAACGGAAAGAACGCATCCGACGCGGTCACCGATCCCGCCAGCAGCCCCGCCGCGTCGTCGGCGCGCGCCTCTCGCGCCTTCTCGATCGCGATCCTGACCGAGTCGACCCGGCTCATCTGGCCGGCGCCGATCCCGAGCGTTGCGCCACCCTTGGCGATCACGATCGCGTTCGAGCGCACGTGGCGGCAGACCTTCCAGGCGAACCACAGGTCCTCCCACTGGTCCTCGCCGGGGTTCGTCTCGGTTGCCACCTGCATCGATTCGCGCTGTTCGTCGATCCGGTCCGGGTCCTGGACCAGGAGGCCTCCCCGCACCCGCTTGAGGTCCGGCTCGCGCGGCTCGTAGCCGCGCTGCTCGGCCGCCTCGAGGATCCGGATCGCCTCCTTGCGGGTCAACGCCTCGAGCGCCTCCGGCTCGTAGGAGGGCGCGATCAAGACCTCCAGGAAGTGCTCGTGGAGCCGTTCGGCCAGCCCCGCGTCGACGGGCCGGTTGAAGGCGATCACGCCGCCGTACGCCGAGAGGGGATCGCAGGCGAGGGCCTTCTCGTACGCCTCGGCGGCCGATGCGGCGATCGCTACCCCGCAGGGATTGTTGTGCTTCACGATCACGCATGCCGCCTGGTCGAACTCTTCGAGCAGCCGCCTCGCTGCGTCGAGGTCGAGCACGTTGTTGAACGACAGCGCCCGGCCGTGCAGCTTGGCCACCCTCGAGAGGACGTGGGATCGCGCTCCGACTTCCGCATACAGCGCAGCGCTCTGATGGGGGTTCTCGCCGTAGGAGAGGTCCATGAACTTCTCGTACGCCATCACCCAGTGGCCCGGGAAGGCTTCGTAACGCGCTCCGAACCAGCGGCTGATCGCGGCGTCGTAGCGCGCGGTGACCGCGAAGGCCTCGTTGGCCAGCCAGTGCCTCGTCTCACCCGAGACGCGACCGCTCGACTCCTCGAGCTCTGCGAGGACGGCGTCGTAGCTCTCCGGGCTCACCACGACGGCGACGTAGCGATGATTCTTGGCCGCGGCGCGGATCATCGTCGGCCCACCCACGTCGATGTTCTCTACCGCCTCCTGCTCGCTCACCCCGTGGCGAGCGACGGTCCGCTCGAACGGGTAGAGGTTCACGCACACGAGGTCGATCTGGTCGATTCCGTCGGCCTCGAGTGTCGCCAGATGGTCGGGGTCGTCGCGGACGGCGAGCAATCCGGCGTGAAGCCTCGGGTGAAGGGTCTTGACCCGCCCACCCAGGATCTCCGGGGAGCCGGTCAGCTCGGCGACGTCGCGCACCTCGAGATCCGCCTCGCGAAGCGCGGTCGCGGTCCCCCCGGTCGACACCAGCTCGATGCCCAGCCGAGAGAGCCCGCGGGCGAAGTCAACGACGCCGGTCTTGTCGGAGACCGAGATCAGCGCTCGCCGCACCCGGATGGCCGCGTCGGGCTGGCCGGACGCCTGTTCGCCGGAGGTGACGGTCGCGGGATCAGCCATTCCTATTGCTCATCGAGATGGACGATTCGCGGATTCTCGACGTCGATGCTGACGGCCCCGGAGGCGATCATCCGAATCGCCGCGGGAAGGAGCTGATGCTCCACCCGGTGGACTTGCTCCTCGAGCTCCGAGCGGTCGCGAGTGTATGGCACGTCGATCGCACGCTGCACGATGATCGGCCCGGTGTCGACGCCCTCGTCGACGAAGTGGACCGTCACTCCGGTGATCCGGGCTCCGTGATCGAGCGCCTGACCGATCGGGTCGAGGCCCGGAAACGACGGGAGCAGGGCCGGATGGACGTTGACGATCCGCCGGTCAAATCGGCGCACGAACTGCTCGGACAGGAGCTCCATGTAGCCGGCGAGCACGATCAGGTCGACCGAGCGCTGATCGAGCCAGTCGGCCAGGGCCGCGTCCCTGACGGCCCTGTCGGCGTGGTCGGGTCGCTCGAAGACTCCAACCTCCACGTCGGCGGAGCGGGCTCGCTCCAGTGCCCGGGCGCCGGCCTTGTTCGAGGCCACCGCGACGACCTCGACCCCATCTCGACCGTGGACGTGGTCCAGTATCGCCTGGAGGTTGGTCCCCGCGCCGGAGGCGAGGACGGCGATACGAAACCGGCTCACCGCCCGCTTGGGCTGGCGAGCCGGCGGAGCTGCGCGGGGCGCTTCACGCGTGTGGTCCTGCCGCCACGCCGGCGCCCGAGCCCGCCGTCCTCGCGCCCGAGGCGGCGGAGGCCGCGGAGTCGTTCACCTCGAGCGCGAACTTCCCGTTTCCCTCGCCGCCGTCGCCGAGCGGGTAGGTGCCGGTGAAGCATGCGTCGCAGTGCGTGTCGGCATCGCCGCCCACCGCCTCGTAGACGCCCTCCATCGAGAGGTAGGCGAGCGAGTCAGCTCCGAGCTCGGATGCGATCTCGGCCACCGAGCGGTCATGGGCGATCATCTCCTCGCTGGTCGACATGTCCACGCCGTAGTGGCATGGGTGGCGGATCGGCGGGGATGAGACGCGTAGGTGCACCTCCTTGGCGCCGGCGTCGCGCAGCATGCCGACGATCTGACGTGTCGTGTTCCCGCGCACGATCGAGTCGTCGACCACGACGACCCGTCGGCCGGCCACGATCTCGGGAAGGGGGTTGAACTTCATCCGCAGGCCGCGCTGGCGGAGCTCCTGGCCGGGCTGGATGAAGGTCCGCGCCACGTATCGGTTCTTGATCAGCCCGTCGTCCTGCGGGATACCCGACGCCCGCGCGAATCCGCTCGCCGCCGGGTTGCCGGAGTCGGGCACGGAGATCACCAGGTCAGCGTCGACCGGGGCCTCGCGCCACAGGATCTCGCCCATCTTCCCCCGCACCTGCTGGAGGACCCGCCCCTCGAGGCGGGTGTCCGGGCGGGAGAAGTAGATGTGCTCGAAGACGCAATGCGCCCGGCGGCTCGACGGGACGACCTGGCGGGCCTCCATGCCCTCGTCGGTGAGTGAGATCAGCTCCCCCGGGCCGACCTCGCGGATCAGCTCGGCCCCGATGATGTCGAAGGCGCAGCTCTCCGAGGCGATCACGTAGCGGTCGCCGAGCCTGCCGAGCGAGAGTGGGCGCACCCCGTGCGGGTCGCGAAACGCGACCACGGCCCGCTTCGTCATCACCACGGTGGAGTACGCGCCTTGCAGCCGCGGCATCACGGCTTCGACGGCGTTCTCGATCGGACGGCTCTCCTCGACCGAGAGCAGGGCGGCCATGATCTCGGAGTCCGACGTGCCGCGAAACCGCAGCCCCCGGTCGCGGAGCTCGTTGTAGAGCTCGACCGCGTTGGTCAGGTTGCCGTTGTGGGCCAGGGCGACCTCACGGCCGTCATCTCGCCACACCGGCTGGCTGTTCTCCCATGAGCCCCCGCCGGTGGTCGAGTAGCGCACATGGCCGATCGCCATGTCCCCCTCCAGGGCTCGCAGCTTCCCTTCGTCGAAGACCTGCGAGACCAGACC
>JBOGZB010000086.1:0-4274 GCA_050697175.1 Solirubrobacterales bacterium
CAGCTGGGTCCCACCCACTCGCATTCTCTCGAGGCGCTGATCCTCAACGTCCCGGGCATCCTGGTGGCCGCCCCGTCGACCCCGGCTGACGGAATGGGCCTATTGATGGCCGCCTTTCGCGACTACAACCCGGTGATCTTCATCGAGCACGAGACCCTCTACGGCGCCCGGGGCGAGGTCCCCGACGGCGACCCGGACGACGGGATCGTCAATTTCGGCGAGGCCGCAATCAGGCGCGAGGGCACCGACGTGACGATCGTCGGCATCCTCCGGATGGCCGACGTCGCCGAGAAGGCCGCGCGGACGCTCGCGAACGAGCACCAGGTCGAGGCCGAGGTGATCGACCCGCGGACGCTCCGGCCGCTCGACCTCGACACGATCCTGCGCTCGGTCGAGAAGACGAACCGCTGCGTGATCGTCGAGGAGGGGTGGCCCCACGGTGGAGTGGGCGCGAACATCTCGGCGCTGATCACCGAGCAGGCGTTCGACCACCTCGACTCGCCGACCCAGAGGGTGACGGGGGCGGACGTCCCGATGCCCTACGCGAAACGGCTCGAGCAGGCGGCCATCCCGCACCCCGAGCACGTGGTCAGCGCCGCCCTGGCGTCGCTCGAGGGCTCCCGGTGAGCGTCGACGTCGTCATGCCGCGGCTGTCCGACTCGATGGAGGAGGGGACGATCCTCAAGTGGCTGAAGGCCCCCGGCGACGAGGTGGAGCTCGGCGAGGAGCTGGTCGAGATCGAGACCGACAAGGCCAACATGGTCTACGAGGCGCCCGATGCCGGCTCGTTGATCGAGGTGCTTGCGGCCGAGGGCGACACGCTGGCGATCGGCGCGGTGATCGCTCGGCTCGGGGCGGCGGGTGAGGCGCCTGCGGCCGACCGCCCACCTGACGAAGCGACCGCTGTCGAGGAGGGGACGAGCACCCAGGGAAGCCCCTCTTCCATTGCGGAGGCTCCCCTGGGCGCAATCCCCTCCTCCTCTCCTCCCACCCAGCCCTCCGGCGGCGCGGATGGGGGCATCAGCGCCTCACCCGCCGCCCCGGCCTCCGGTGGAGACGGACGGGTCAAGGCTTCACCGGTGGCTCGGCGGGTGGCGGCCGAAGGCGGGGTCGAGCTTGCGTCAATCGCGGGTTCGGGCCCGGGAGGGCGGATCGTCAAGGCGGACGTCGAGCGGGCGATCGCCGCGGGCCCCGCGCCGGCGCCGGCAACGGGCGGCGGGGCGGCGCCCACCGCGGGCTCCGGCGAGCGGCCCGAGACGGCGAAGGGCCAAGTGACCCACGTCGAGCTGACCAAGCTCCAGCAGACCGTCGCGCGCCGGATGGCCGAGTCCAAGGCGACGGCGCCGCACTTCTACCTCCAGGCCGAGATCGACATGAGCCGCTGCGTCGATGCGCGCGGCTCGCTCAAGCGGGCGGCCGCCGAGGGCGGCGTGGTGCCATCGCTCAACGACATGGTCGTCAAGGCCACTGCGATCGCGCTGCGCGAGCATCCGCGCGCCAACGGCGCCTATCGCGACGGGCGCCTCGAGACGTACGAGCGGGTCAACGTCGGGGTCGCCGTCGCGGCTCGCGATGCGCTGGTCGTCCCGACCGTGTTTGACGCAGACCGCAAGGGACTCGCCCAGATCGCCTCCGAGACCCGCGCCCTGGCTGAGCGGGTCCGCGACGGCACGGTCACGCCGCCCGAGCTCTCGGGCGGCACCTTCACGGTCTCGAACCTCGGGATGCTCGGCATCGACTCCTTCGCCGCCGTGATCAACCCTCCTCAGGCCGGCATCCTGGCGATCGGCAGGGTGGCCGAGAAGCCGGTGGCCCGCGACGGCGCGGTGACGACCGCCCACCTGATGTCGGTCAACCTCGCATGCGATCACCGGATCCTCTACGGGGCCGACGGGGCCGCTTTCCTGGATCGGATCCGTGGCCTGCTCGAGGAGCCGGTCGGGCTCGCCCTCTG
Organism: Solirubrobacterales bacterium; assembly: GCA_050697175.1. Lineage (GTDB taxonomy): Bacteria > Actinomycetota > Thermoleophilia > Solirubrobacterales > 70-9 > AC-56. The sequence continues at coordinate 1,955 of JBOGZB010000086.1, forward strand.
AGCCCCGATCGCCGCGTGAGACACTGAGTCCATGAGCTCGCAGTCGCGGCATCCGCTGCCCGAGGTCTGGGTCGTGAAGGCCGGTGAGGTGGGATACGACGAGGCGCGCAACGCCCAGAAGCGCCTCGAGGCCGCGCGCATCGCGGCGCGGGTGCCCGACCTGCTGCTCCTCCTCGAGCACCCGCCGGTCTACACGAGGGGCCGCCGCTCGACGCCGGACGAGCTGCCGCTCGGCGAGGACGAGTACCGGGCCCGCGGGATCGAGGTCCGCGACACCGACCGCGGCGGCCGGGTCACCTACCACGGCCCCGGCCAGCTCGTCGGCTATCCGATCGTCTCACTCGAGAGCCTGGCCGACGGTCGATCGGGGTCCGACGGCTCGGGGCGGATCGACGTAGGCGCCTACGTCCGGGGACTCGAGCGGCTGATCATCGGCGCGCTCGGCGCGCTCGGGGTGGAGGCGACCGTGATCGGCGGCCTGACCGGGGTCTGGACGCCGGAGCGGCGAAAGATCGCCTCGATCGGGGTGCACGTCAACCGAGGCGTGACCACTCACGGCTTCTCGATCAACCTCAACAACGACCTCGAGCCGTTCGAGTGGATCGTCCCGTGCGGGATCGAGGCCTGCGCCGTGACCTCGCTGGCGCGCGAGCTCGGCGCCGAGCAGGACCCGGTCGACTTCGCGACAACCGTCGGGCGGCGGTTCGGAGACGTCTTCGGGCGCTCGCCGGTCGACGTGTCAGCCGGCGAGCTCGGCAAGCGGATCGCGGGGCTGGGTGCGCTTGCCGAGCCCGCGGCGGCGCTACGGTAAGGCGCATGAGGCCGCCGGACACCCAGGTCGACGCGATCCCGGTCGAGCGGGCCACCTCTGCGCCGGCGACCAGGTCGCGGGCCAACCCGGGCGGCATGAAGGTCGTGGGAGGACGACCGTTCCGGGAGCGAAAGCCCCCCTGGCTCAAGGTCCCCGCGCCCGGCGGGCCGACCTACCGGCGCCTCAAGCAGGCGATCGGCTCCGAGAACCTCCACACGGTCTGCGAGGAGGCCAACTGCCCCAACGTCGGCGACTGCTGGGAGCGGGGCACCGCGACCTTCATGATCCTCGGCGACGTCTGCACCCGCCGCTGCGGATTCTGCAACGTGCGGACGGGCAAGCCGACCTGGAACGACCCGCTTGAGCCGATGAGGGTCGCGGCCCAGGTCAGGCAGATGGGGCTGCGCCACGCCGTCGTCACCTCGGTCGACCGCGACGACCTGCCCGATTACGGCGCCGGCGCGTTCGTCGGGGTGATCCGCTCGATCCGGATGATGGCCCCGGGGTGCAAGGTCGAGGTCCGGACCCCCGACTTCCGCGGCCAGGAGATGCCGCTGGCGAAGGTTGTCCACGAGCGTCCCGACGTCTTCAACCACAACGTGGAGACGGTTCCCCGCCTCTACCCGATGGCGCGGCGCGGATCCAACTTCATGCGCTCCGCACGAGTCCTGCGGCTCGCCAAGGAGATGGGGGGTGACCGCGTGGTCACCAAGTCGGGGTTGATGGTCGGCCTCGGCGAGAGCTTCGAGGAGATGGTCGAGACGTTCGGCGTCCTTCGCGACCACAACGTCCAGATCCTCACCGTCGGCCAATACCTGCGGCCCACAGCTCAGCACCTGCCGGTGGTCCGCTACTGGCACCCTGACGAGTTCGAGGCGCTGGAGCGCGCGGCCCTCGCTCTTGGCTTCGAGTCGGTGGCGGCCGGACCCCTGGTGCGAAGCTCCTACCACGCCGACGAGAGCGCCGCCGAGGTCGCCGAGCGGCGGGCCGCCTCCTCCCTTCCCGCCTGAGCGCCGCCGGCCCGATCGTGCGCCGTCCCCCGAAGGGGCGTGTGGTCGTGGCCATAGGCTTCGCCGTCCTTGATCCCACTCAGGGACAACATCCCGACCTTGCGGTTCCCGATCGTGACGGCGATCCTGATCGCGGCGAACCTGCTCGTCTTCGGCTGGCAGCTCCACTTCTCGAGCAGCGACTACTCGGATCCGACCTACCATCGGCTCGGGGTCTCCGAGCAGGACCAGGTGACGCTCGAGTACGGCGCGATCCCCTACCGCCTGACCCACCCCGGGAAGGACTGCGCGGTCGGGGTGACGAGCCCGCGGGCGACCAGCGCCGACGTGGTCTGCCAGGGGACCGCCGAGTACTCCGCGGCCCGCCGGCTGAGCGCCCAGGGCGCTCCATTCGCGCCGCTCGACTCGCCCCCCTGGTGGGCGACGGTGCTGACCTCGATGTTCATGCACGCCGGAATCCTGCACATCGCGTTCAACATGCTGTTCCTGTGGATCTTCG
>JBOGZB010000087.1:0-3822 GCA_050697175.1 Solirubrobacterales bacterium
CTTGCGGGAGTAATCGGCAAAGAACAGCGCTCCTCGATACGCGGGCGGGTACGGGCCGGTGCTCGGATAGAAGGCCAGCCCCGTCGTCGAGGAGCTCCCGGTCGGGCAGCTCTCACCCGGGACGACCTTGTTGGAGTGCCGGTAGCTGAAGAAGGGAGGGGTGACGGCGCCGGACTGCGAGTAGAGCGAGTCGCAGCTGTCGAGGCCCGCCGAGCGGTACGACGGCTGCGGGAAGACCCCCTCGTAGCAGGGCCATCCGAAGTTGAGCGCCGAGCTCGCGCTCGGGTTGACGATCTCGTTGATCTCCTCGACCGAGTTCCATCCCACGTCGCCGATCCAGATCTGGCCCGTTCCGTAGCGCACCGTGAACCGAAACGGGTTGCGCAGGCCGTAGGCGAGGATCCGTCGCGCGTTCGCGTCGGACGAGCCGGCGTAGGGGTTGCCGGGCAACCCCTGTCCGGTCGCCGGGTTGACCTTCAGGATCGTGCCGTCGAGCGTCCTCGGCTCGCCATCCGGGCGCCGCGCGCTCTGGCTGCGAAGCGCCCCGCCCTCGGACGTCGGCGGGCTGCCGGCGGTTCCCTCGCCGCCGGGAGGATCGCCGCACGGGTTGCCGGCGAGCTGGCCGTAGTCGGTGTCGGTGAAGCTGGCCCCGTCGCCGCCGCTCACGTACAGGGGGGGCGATTTGCCGCCCCCGAACTGAAGGTCGCCGACCGAGTGGCTCGGGTACTGCTGGCACCAGTCGTTGATCAGCACCCGCTCGGCGCCGGTCATCACGTCACCCGACGCCGTCAGGCGCGAGAGCCGTCCGCTGACCACGCACCCGTCCGTGGTCGGCCCGGGGGGAGTGGGGCATGAGTCGCCGGATGCTCCGGGGCTCCCCCACCTCGGCGCCTGGCCTCCGATCGCCGCGTCGTAGGTGTAGAGGACGTAGACGTACGGCTTGGCCGGGAAGTTCGGGTCGAGCGCCATCCCGAGCAGCCCCCGGTCCCAGTAGTTGTGGACCTCGGTGCGGAGGTCCGCGAAGGTCGTCGGCGTCTTGTCGCCGAGGCCGTCGAAGACCTTGATCAGGCCGCTCTTCTCGGCGACGAACACCCGCCCATCGGGCGAGAAGCGAAGCGCGGTCGGGGACTGGAGGCCCTTGTAGACGGTCGTCTGCGAGAACCCCGAGGGCAGGGTGGCGCTCGCCCCGGCGTCGGCGACATTCCCAGCCGCGGCGCCGAGCAGCGCTACGAGCGCGAGGGCGGGGATCCAGGCCGCTCTATGCCGAATACGGCCGAAGGGAAGGGACGGGTGGTTGCCGAGCTGCAATGCCTGCCTCTACTGAACAACGTTGATGCCGAATCGACGCTTGCAAGCGGGCTGCCCGGGCTCCGCTCGCCCGTCCCGAAGGGGACGACCGAATCGACCTTGGACCTTACGGCACCCCGATATCCGCCGCAAGCCGAGACCGTTGATCGCCATCCAAGCTCCCAGTCGAACCGCCGCGACTCGCTCAAAACGAGAACGGGGCCGGCCCGAACCGTGGGCCAGCCCCGTCCTCTGTTGAGCGCCAGGCCGCTTCTCGGCTAGCCGCTCATGTTGCCTGAGCTACTCGTCGCAGTTCGGCGAGAGGGTGACGTTCCTCGACCGCACCGAACTCCCAGTCGCGGCACCACCTGTGCCATAGAAGGCGATGTCGCTGTAGTAGATGTTGTTGTGCTGCATCTGCCCGGTCTTCGGACATGCCAGCGGGTAATAGCTGAAGCCGCGAGGCACCTGCTTGGCGCAGCTTCCCTGTAGGCAGCCCTGCTGTGAAACCGTCAGATCGGCGAATTGGAAGTTCGCCTCCAGGCGCGACCTGATCGTCAGCGTCGCCTTCTTCGGACAGAACACCTCCGTCCACGCAGCCACCTGGTTATTCGCATTCAGGAACGGCTTCATGACCCTCGCCGAGCAATGGGACGGCGAGTTCGTCACCCAGCCCTCCCAGCCTGCACGCTGGTCGAGCGAATGCCTGCATCCCGGGATCCCGGGACAGGTCGGCACTGTCTTGGCCGCTCCGGCCGAGCTGACCCCGGCGACGAGCAGCAACGCCAGGCATGCGCCGATCAGAAAGCCGGCCTTCCTGGACGGCATACCTGCTTTCGTGGAGTGGCGTGTCGCTTGCCGCGACCCAAACGGGTCGTGCGTGGTGGCCACTGTGCACCTCCTTGTTGTTCCTTGACTGTTCGTTGGCAATTCCCTGCCTCGGTTCGTTTGCGATCCCCTGCCTCGTGGAGCGAGAACTTCTCGCTCCCCGCCAGTCCGGAACTTGAAGGGACCCTCTCACATTCCGGTCGGCGAAGTCAAGGCCCCGCGCCTACACCCTCAGTCGATAGATTCCCCCTCGCTGGCCAGGACGCGGCGCGCCGTGGGCACGGCGTCGCCGCGACAGGACCCAAGGAAGGTGGCCCGGCGATGGAGCACGACCCTGCCGCGGGAATCGAAGCGACAGCTGCGCCACCGTGGGTGGCGGAATCGCCCCGGCTCGCCCGCGCCTACCGCCTCGCAGCTCAGGCCCACGCCGCCCAGCACCGCCCAAGCGACGGGGCCCCGTTCCTCGAGCACGTGGTGGAGGTCGCCGTGTCGCTGCACGACGCGGGCTTCGACGAGGACCTGGTTGCCGCCGGGCTGCTCCACGACGCGGTCGAGCGCGGGACTCTGACCGAGGAGCGACTGCGCTCGGCGATGGGGGACTCGATCGCATCCTTGGTGCTCGCGCTGACCGAGGACGACGACATCGACTCGTTCGGGCGGCGAAAAGAGGCCCTCCGCGCCAAGGTGAGGGCCGCCGGCGATCGGGCCGTGACCATCTTCGCCGCCGACAAGCTCTCGGACATCCGCGGTCTGCGCAGGGGCATCGACAGGTTCGGCGACTCGGTCGAGGCGCGGATCGGCACGCCGGTCGACGACATGGCCGACCACTACCGCGCGTCGGTCGAGATGATCGAGACGAGCGACCCGGAGCTCGAGTTCGTGCCTGCCCTCCGGGCCGAGCTGCGAACCGTGGCCGCGGTCGAGCACTCGAGCTAGCCAGCCGCGGCGTCCCGGCGTCGAACGGAGATACTGCACCGGATGTCGAGGGAGAACGTCGAGCTCGTGCGGTCGATCCTGGAGCCGTTCGCCGGCGGCAACATCGCGGCGATCGATTGGAGCGGCGAGGAGGTCCGCGAGGCGGTCGGAGCGTCCTATGCCGACGACGTGGAGCTCCAGACGCTCGCCACCGGCGTCGGGAGCGGGATGGACAGCGTCTATCGGGGGTGGGACGGCCTGATCCGTTACCTGCGCGAATGGCTCGAGCCGTTCAGCGAGTACCACGTCGAGTGGCTGGACTTCATCGACGACGGCGATCGAGTCCTCGTTCCGTCGAGGCAGTGGGGGATCGGCAGGGCGAGCGGCGCCCGGGTCGAGCTCGAGGTGACCCACCTCTACGCGGTCCGCGACGGCCAGATCGCCCGCCTGCACCAGTTCGACACGCTCGAGGAGGCACGTGAGGCGGCCGGTCCAGCAGTCGAGGCACAACCGGATGGGATCGCGACGACCCCGAGGACGAAGCTCCGCCGAAAGCCGAAACGCGGCTCCCATGAGCGCGAGGTGATCAACGCGATCCTCGACGAGGCGCTCGTCTCCCATCTCGGCGTGGTCGACGACGCGGGCCATCCGATAGTCACGCCGACCCTCCACGCCCGCCGCGGGTCGCACGTCTACGTGCACGGATCGGCCGCGAACCGCACGCTGCGAGAGTCGGGCCGTTCGCAGGTCTGCCTGACCACGACTCTGCTCGACGGCCTGGTCCTGGCCCGC
>JBOGZB010000088.1:0-8555 GCA_050697175.1 Solirubrobacterales bacterium
GGCCGCGATCGCGGCCGGCGGTGGTGCGGCCGGCTGCGGGACCGTCGACCAGGCGACCAGGGCCGCCGATCACGCGATCAACCAGGGCAAGAGAGAGCTCAACAAGCTGAACAGGCAGGCCAAGAAGACCGGCCATCAGGCTCGGCGCGACGTCAAAAAGGCGACCAACCACTAGCCGGGTCGACCGCGCTTCGGCGCTGAGATCGTCACCCGGCGCTCGTCGCCGCCCTCATGGCTGAGGGCTACGCGGATCACCGCGCCGGACCCGTCGCGAGCCGGGTCGTCGAACGCCGACTCGGCCGCGTCGGGCCACTCGACGAAGGTGATCGCATCGGCGGACGCATAGTCGTCGAGGAGCCCGGGATCCTCGTCGTCCAGGCCGTCGAGGCGGAACAGGTCGAGGTGCGAGACCCGGACCCGCCCTCGGTAGCGGCGGCCGATCGTGAAGGTCGGCGAGACGACCGGCTCGGTGACGCCCAGCTCACGACACGCCCCTCTTATGAGCGTGGTCTTGCCAGCTCCGAGCTCGCCGCTGATCAGGACCACGTCGCCCGGCTCGAGCCCGGCTGCGAGCCTGGCGCCGATCGCCTCCGTGCGGGCCGCGGAATCGCTTCGCCGGACGTCGACCGGATCCGTCAACCGAACAGATCGAGCTGATCCGCGGGAGGTTCGGCCGCGGCGGTCGGAACGGGCGCGAGCTCGGCGGCGGTGGGCGGCTCCGCCCCCCGCTGGGGCGGGGGGCCCGCGGCCAGCTCGGCGAGCTTCGCGAAGTCCTCGCGCAGCGTGTCGACGAGCGACGGCGTGCGCAACGCGGCGGCCGGGTGGAGCAGCGGCATGACGAACACCGTGCGGCCGCCGATCTCGCGCACCTGGGGGGTCCCGCGCACCCGGGTGATCCCGACCCTGCTGCCGGTCAACAGCTTGGTCGCGAAGTTGCCGAGCGTCGCGATGACCCTGGGCTGGATCAGCTCCACCTGCCGGGACAGGTACGGCTCGCAGGACTCGATCTCGATCGGCTGCGGGTCGCGATTTCCCGGCGGGCGGCACTTGAGGACGTTGCAGATCCAGACGTCGTCGCGCTCCATCCCGATCCCCGCCAGCAGCTCGTTCAGGAGCCCGCCCGCGCGTCCCACGAACGGAAGCCCCTGGCGGTCCTCTTCGGCGCCGGGGGCCTCGCCCACGAAGACCAGGTCCGCATCGGAGTTGCCAGCGCCGAAAACCACGTTGGTGCGGGTGCTGGACAGGGGGCACTTGGTGCACTCCGAAGCCTCGCGGTAGACCTCCACGAGGCGCTCGCGACGCTCGGCGGTGTCGGTCAGCCCTCGCCTCCTCGGTTTCCGCGAGCGGCGTTACGCGCCTCCTTGAAGCGCCGCTTTGCGCTCTTCCGGAACTGGTCGTTGCGACGCTCCTGCCTGCGCGTCTGGGCCGGGGTCTTGACGAGCTTGAACGAAGCGCCCTGCGGCGAGTAGACCCGATGGGTGCTCTCAGCCCCGCAATCCGGGCACGGCGCGGCCTGCGTGTCGGCCTCGACGAGGTCCTCGAAGCGACCGTCGCAGCGCTCGCAAACGAACTCGTAGATCGGCACGCGCTCGATGGTAGCCCGGCGGCCCGCCGGAGTCACCCAGGGCGCGGCAGCTCGGCTCTGCTCTTCACGCTCAGCCCGGCGACCACGAGGTCGTAGCTGTCCTGGACCAACTCGCGGAGCGTGGCGTCGGGCAGTGATCCGTCGAGGGTGGCGGTGATTCAGTGGCGCTTGTTGAGGTGGTAGCCGGGCCTGATGGCCGGATAGCTGGAGCGAAGGCTCTCGGCGAGCTCGGGATCGCACTTGATGCTCACCTCGAGCGGACGGCCCTCGAGCGCGCTGAGCGCGAACATCTTCCCGGCCACCTTGAACACCGAGACCCGCTCGCCGAACGGGAACTCCTCGGTTGCGCCAGGCTGGGACAGACACCACCGGCGCAGCAATTCCGCGGTCATCCGCCGTGAACCTATACTTGTTGCAGGCCGTGACCCACCGGGCATGGACCGGCCGGATCGACCCGGCGCTTGATCAGCGAATCGACCGAAACGCCGTCTGGTATCTCCAATGCGGGAACTGGAACGAGATCTTCACAGGAGCGCCGCACCCGATCTGAGGGCCCGTGGTGCGATCCCTACGCGGCCGGTGGCTCCATGAGGACCGCCAGATCGGCAGCCGAGCTCCGCGAGGCGCTCGAGCCGGCTCACCGCACCGGCGCCACGATCGGCCTGGTCCCGACGATGGGCGCGATCCACGACGGGCACCTGTCGCTGCTGCGCGCCGCCCGCGAGCACTGCGAGTCGGTGGTCATGAGCCTGTTCGTCAATCCCAGCCAGTTCGGGCCCGGCGAGGATCTCGACGCGTATCCGCGTGACCTCGCTCGAGACAGCGAGCTCGCCGCCGACGCGGGGGTCGACCTCGTCTACGCGCCGACCACCGAGGAGATGTACCCGGAGGGGTTCGCGACCTGGGTCGACGTGGGGGGAGGCCTCTCCGAGGTGCTCGACGGGGCGCCCGATCGGCGTGGCGCCTCCCACTTCCGCGCCGTCGCGACGGTGGTGGCGAAGCTCCTCAACCTGGTTCGTCCGCAGGTGGCTTTCTTCGGGCAGAAGGACGCGCAGCAGGTGATCGTGATCCGCCGGATGGTCCGTGACCTCGACTTCGGGGTCGCGATCGAGGTGCTGCCCACCGTGCGCGAGCCCGACGGGCTAGCGATGAGCTCGCGAAACGCCTACCTGGATGCTGAGGAGCGCCGGCGGGCGAGCGCCTTGAGCCGGGCGCTGGACGCCGCGAGGGCGATCGCCGAACAGGGCGAGACGCGAGCCGCGTCCGCGCTGGTGGCCGCGGCCGCGGAGCTCGAGCGCGAGGGAATCGAGCCCGAGTACCTCGAGGCGCGCGACGCGGAGAGCCTCGAGCCGGTGGAGAGCTTCAACGGGCGGCCGGTGCTGGTCGCGGTGGCGGCGCGGGTCGGAAAGGCCCGGTTGATCGACAACGTCGTGATTGGAGGGTAGATGCAACCGCAGTCCCCGGATCAGAAAGCCAAGCGTCCCGCGGTCACGATTTCCGCCCTGGCCGAGATGAAGCGCCGCGGCGACCCGATCGTGATGGTCACGGCCTATGACTACCCGTCGTCGCATGTCGCCGAGGAGGCCGGCGTGGACGTCGTGCTTGTCGGCGACACCGCCGCGATGGTCGTGCTCGGATACGACGCGACGACGCCGGTCGGGATGGACGAGATGCTGACCATGGCCGCGGCCGTGCGCCGCGGGCTCGAGACGCCGCTGCTGGTCGGCGACATGCCGTTCGGCTCGTATGAGCGATCGAACGAGCACGCGATCGAGAACGCGCAGCGGTTCGTCAAGGAGGCCGGATGCGACGCGATCAAGCTCGAGCGCGGAGGCCCCTCTGTGGAGCGGGCGGCGGCGATCGCCTCGTCGGGCATCCCGGTGATGGGGCATGTCGGCCTGACACCCCAGACCGCGAGCGCCCTCGGTGGATTCAAGGCGCAGGGAAGAACCGCCGAGTCGGCGTCGCGGATCGCTCGCGATGCGTTCTCCCTCCAGGCGGCGGGTTGCTTCGCGATCGTCTTCGAGGCGGTGCCCGCGGCCGTCGCCGACGCTCTGATGCCGCGGCTCGAGATCCCGGTGATCGGGATTGGCGCGGGGCTCGCCACGGACGGCCAGGTACTCGTCTTCCACGACCTGCTCGGGATCACGACCGGGCCGCACAGCCCCCGGTTCGTGAAGCGCTACGCCGAGATCCACGACCAGATGGTCGACGGAGTCCGTGCCTACGCCAACGAGGTGCGCGCACGCCGCTTCCCGGACGCCGAGCACGTCTACTCGGCCGACCCGTCCGAGGTCGAAGAGCTGAAGCGCTATCTGGATTCCGAGAGCCTCGCCTCCTCTCCCTGGGACTGGTAGCCGGACGGCGCAGACGGAGCGCCTGATCTTCGGCGTGCCGGGCCCCGGGCGCTTGTTACGTTGCCCTGGTGGCGATCCGCAGCTCCGAGATCCGGGTCCGGACCCGCGGCGACGGCGAGGTGGTTGACATAACCGGCCTCCTCAGCGCGGCCGTCGCCGAAGCGGGCATCGAGGAAGGGCAGGCGAACGCCTTCGTCCGAGGCTCGACCGCGGCGATCACGACGATGGAGTACGAGCCAGGCGGCGTTCACGACCTCCAGGCAATGCTCGACCGGCTGATCCCGCCCCGCGGTGACTACGAGCACAACCGGCTCAACCACGACACGAACTCGCACGCGCACCAGCGAGCCTCGCTGATCGGCTCCTCAGAGCTGGTCCCGGTGCTCGCCGGCAGGCTGGCCCTCGGCACCTGGCAGCAGCTCGTCCTGATCGACTTCGACGACCGCCCCCGCGACCGCACCGTCGTGATCCAGGTCTTGAGCTGACCAACAGTCCCGCGCCCGCCGCGGATGACGCCGCCCACCGAACCCCGCACCACCCCGACCCGCGGCGTTGGCGCCTTCTTGTCGCATTCCGACCGAGAAGCGCCACCGGACTCGGGAGAGAAGCGAGCAGGCCGGCTGATTGTCCGCGGCGCCGGCGCCACCTGCGTGCGTTGGCGCCCTCGTGTCGCATTCCGACCGAAAAGCGCCACGCGGCTGGGTGTCGGCGGGTTGGTGGCGCGATGTCACGGCGGCGCGTTGGCGCGGGGCGTGAGAGGGTGCCGGCGGTCAGGGACCGACGGGGACGCTCGAGCGGAGCCGGTCTACGGACCACTCGGGGTCGTGGACCAGCGAGACGGTGACTCGCTCGCCGTCAGCCGGGCCGCCGGTGGGGACGACCACGGCCGTGGCGCGATCGCCGTTCACTCTCACCTGCTTGAAGTCGACTCGATCCGCGACGCTTCCGGGCCGCTGCGCTCTGACGCATCCCTCGCGGCTGCCATACGCAGCATTCACGTAACGGTCCGTGGCCAACGGTGGGCCGCAGGTCGCCGATCCGCCCATGGTCAGCACGAGTTTGACGACGCCCTTGACCAATCCGGCGGGGGTCCGGGGCGTCCGCAGCATCCGGTTGAGGTGCCGGCGCTGTTGCCTCGTCGCCTGCGGAGACGCCGCGCGGCTCAGGCCGGTGCCGGAGCCCGCGGCGCCATCGGCCGCCCTCGCCGAGCCGGAGGCCCCGCCCCCGCCACGACTCGCGGTGCTCGAGGCGTCTCCCCCGCCCCCACCACATCCGGCGAGGGTCGCGGCGATGAGGGCGAGGGCGAGTACCGGCGCGACCCGGCGCGCTCGCGAATCGCGGCCTCGAGGACGAAGAGGTCGGTCAGGCACATCTCGGCCCACCCTACTCCTCCGCCGTGCCCGGCTCGAAGTCGATCTCGCGGACCACCTTCGCCGGCGCCCCGGCGGCGATCACCCCCGGTGGCAGGTCCCTCGTGACCACTGAATTCGCCCCGATCACGCACCGCTCGCCGATCTCGACCCCGCTCGTGACCACGCAGCCGGTCCCGAACCAGCAGTTCGATCCGATCCGAACCGGGCCGTCGGACATGAACCCCTGCCAGGTGATCGGACGGTCCGGATCGCTGAAGCGATGGTCGGCGTCGCCGACGAAGCAGTTGTTCGCGAACATCACGTGGTCGCCGATCTCGATCCGGTCGAGGGCCGCCAACATGACGCCCCGGTTCAGAAAGCAGCCTCGGCCGATCTCGATTCGCGCCTCGCGTGAGAGGGTGAGCCAGCAGCCGGGCTCGAGCAGGGTCTCGGCTCCGATCACGAGGCGTCCCTGGTCGAGCGCCTCCAGGACCTCACCCTCCACGGGAAAGCGGATGAAGGCGCCCGCGCGGGCCATGTGACGGTTGATCCGCCATCGCCGCGACAGCCGGCGGTTGCGCTCATACCAGCGTCGCTTCACCCACCAGAGCCGCCAGCCGCTCGGGTCGCTCACGACGCGAAGACTCTCAGAGCCGCCACCGCCTCCGCCGATGTCGGATTGCGACGGCTATTCCGTCGCAACTCGACACGCGCGGGGTTGGAGGGCGTGGGTGGCGGGTTGGGCGTGGCGGGGGGATGGGTCGGGGGCTCAACGGTGGGTGCGGATCGTGGGGGTGGATCGCGGGGTGAGCTTCAGCGGCTCGGCGCGGTTCCCGCGGCCGACCAGGACGTCGGTGACCATCGCGGCACAGAACAGCCCGTGGCCGACCACGCCCGGCGTCGCGGCGAGCCGCGCGGCCATCTCGCCGGGGTGCGAGAAGGGCTCCATGTGGTCGGCGAGCACGCCGCCGTCAGGACTCGGCGGCGCATCTCGCAGCTCGGTCGCGCCGAGCTCCCGCAGGGTCGCGGCCAGCCCGAACGCCGACAGCTCGAGCGGCACCGGCGGAGCGAGCTCGGGGACGGTCTTGTGCGAGTCCACGATGACCACGAAGCGCTCCGCGGCGGCCGCGACGATCTTCTCGCGGACGTGGGCGCCACCTCCGCCCTTGACCAGCCAGCCGTCGGGCGCCACCTGGTCCGCGCCGTCGATCGCGATGTCGAGCCGGTCCAAGGCGTCGAACGACTCGACCTGGATGCCGAGCTGGCGCGCGGCATCTTCTGTCGCAGGCGAGGTCGCGACACAGCGGATCTCCAGCCCGCGCTCGGCGAGCGGCCCGAGCAGGTGGGCGACGGTCGAGCCGGTTCCGAGCCCCACGGTCATCCCGTCCTCGACCAGCGCCGCGGCGGCCTCGGCGGCGACGCGCTTCTCGGAATCGACCGCGGGGTCCGGCTCCATGGCCGGAAATCTACGCGCTCGATTCCCCGCGGACGCCTCCGGCTCGCGCGGGCCCCGCGGTCAAGCGTCCAGAGCGCCGGCGCGCGCTGAAATCAATCGTCTAGGATCGCCCCGGATGGCGACGATCGCTCAGCCGGCGGCGACCGACATCGACACGCTTTGCATCAACACGATCCGGACGCTGTCGATCGACGCGATCGAGAAGGCGAACTCCGGCCATCCGGGAACCCCGATGGCGATGGCGCCGGTCGCGTACCTGCTGTGGCAGCGCTTCCTGCGGTTCGACCCCGAGGACCCGATCTGGCCGAACCGCGACCGCTTCGTGCTCTCGGCGGGACACGCCTCGATGCTTCTCTACTCGCTCCTCCACCTCGCGGAGGTGCAGGCCGTCGACCCCGACTACGAGACGCTCGGCGAGCCTTCGGTCAGCCTTGCCGACATCGAGTCGTTCCGCCAGCTCGACTCGCACGCCGCCGGACACCCCGAGTACCACCTGACCTCGGGGGTCGAGACGACCACGGGCCCCCTCGGGCAGGGGATCGCGACCAGTGTCGGGATGGCGATCGCGGGGCAGTGGCTGAAGGCGCGCTTCGGCGCCGAGCTGTTCGACTTCGACGTCTACGCGCTGTGCGGGGACGGCTGCCTGATGGAAGGAGTCTCCAATGAGGCCGGCTCGCTGGCCGGCCACGAGCGACTCGACAACCTCTGCTGGATCTACGACAACAACCACATCACGATCGACGGCCACACCGAGATCACCTACACGGACGACGTCGCGGCGCGTTTCATGGGATACGGGTGGAACGTCACCCGGGTGGGCGACGCGAATGACCTCGAGCTGCTCGGCCGGGCCTTCGAGGAATTCAGGGGCGAGGAGGGCCGTCCCACCCTGGTGATCGTCGACAGTCACATCGGCTACGGCTCCCCCCACAAGCAGGACACCGCGGCGGCCCACGGCGAACCGCTCGGCGAGGACGAGGTCCGGGCCACGAAGCGCGCCTACGGATGGCCCGAGGACGCCCAGTTCCTCGTTCCCGACGGGGTGTACGAGCACTTCCGCGACGGGATCGGCGAGCGCGGCCGCCGGCTGCGCACCGAGTGGGAGGAGCGCGTCGCCGCGGCCGACCCGTCGGTCGCCGACGAGATCGACCGGATGCAGCGCCGCGACCTCCCCACCGGTTGGGACGCCGACATCCCGGCCTTCGACGCCGACCCGGACGGGATCGCCACCCGCAAGGCCTCCAACCAGGTCTTGAACGCGATCGCGCCCCGGGTCCCGTGGCTCCTGGTCGGCTCGGCGGACCTGACCGGCTCGACCTCGGTCGGCCTCGACGGCGAGGGGGTCGAGCCCCTCGAGCCTTCGTCCCGCGGTGGCCGCCAGCTCCATCTCGGGATCCGCGAGCACGAATCCGCGGCGATCTCGAACGGGCTCGCGCTCTCGAAGCTGCGGCCCGTCTGGTCGACCTATCTGATCTTCTCCGACTACGCCCGGCCCGCGATCAGGCTCTCCGCCCTCATGGAGCTGCCGGTCATCCACTGGTTCACCCACGACTCGATCGGGCTCGGCGAGGACGGCACCACCCACCAGCCGGTCGAGCAGCTGGCCAGCCTGCGAGCGATGCCGGGGCTCACGGTGATCCGCCCGGCGGACGCGAACGAGACCGCGCAGGCCTGGGTGACCGCGCTGCGGCGTCCCGGACCGACCGCGCTGGTGCTGTCCCTGCAAGGCCTGCCGGTGCTCGATCCGGACGTCGTCGACGTGCGCGGCGCGGTGGTGGCGCCGGGCGGGGACTGCGCGCTGGTGG
>JBOGZB010000089.1:0-2624 GCA_050697175.1 Solirubrobacterales bacterium
GGGCCGCACGCCGGCCCCGAGTGTCGTCCGCGTCCGTAGTCGTCGGCCAGCCATGACCACCGAGAGCGCCGCAGCCACGATTCGGTCTCCCCTGGGGGGCCGCCGAAGGGGAGTGCTCGACCGGTTCGGCGATCGGGGCCTCTACCTGATCACGCTGCTGGCGGCGATCGGCTCCGTGGTCATCCTCGGCGGCCTCACCTACAAGGTCGTCAGCGAGGCCTCGAGCGCCATCTCGAGCACCGGGCTCGGGTTCATAACGACCTCGAACTGGGACCCGGTCCACGGGCAGTTCGGCGCCGCGCAGTTCATCTACGGGACGGCGGTCAGCTCGTTCGGGGCGCTGCTTCTCGCCACTCCCCTGTCGATCGCGATCGCCCTCTTTTTGACCGAGCTGGCGCCGCGTCGCACCCGAACCCCGATCAGCACCCTGGTCGAGCTGTTGGCGGGGATCCCGAGCGTCATCCTGGGGCTCTGGGGGATCCTGGTGCTCGGCCCGGCACTCCAGTCGACGATCGAGCCGGCGCTCCACTCGGCGCTCGGCTGGATCCCGGTGATCGGCGGCCTGTTCGCGAGCGAGTACTCGCCGGTCGGGCTATTCCCGGCGATGGTGATCCTGACGATCATGACCGTGCCGATCGTCTCCAGCCTGACGCGCGAGATCTTCACCACCGTGCCCCCCGCCGCCAAGGAGGGAGCCCTGGCGCTGGGGGGAACGCGCTGGGAGATGATCAAGACCGTGGTTCTTCCCTACTCGCGGCCGGGGATCATCGCGGCCGTGATGCTGGGGCTCGGCCGGGCGGTCGGCGAGGCGATCGCGGTCTCGCAGGTGATCGGCGGGGCCCCCGGGATCCACGCCAACCTCTTCCTGCCCGCGCAGTCGCTCGCCGGACAGATTGCTGCGCAGTACCAGGGGGCGACGCCCGACACGCAGGCGGCGCTCGCATACCTGGCCGTGATCCTGCTGGTGCTGTCACTCGTCTTCAACGGCGTCGCGCGGCTGCTCGTCCGCACGATCCAGCGCCGCAGCGGGGTGGGAAGCGAGGCATGAGCCAACCGCCGAGCATGCACCCCCTGCTGGCTTCGGACGGCAACCTGCGGCGCCGTCACGCCGCCAACCGCGTCATGGAGATCGGCGCCTGGGCGGCAGCGCTGCTGGCCGTCGCGGTGCTGGCGCTGGTCATCGCGAGCGTCGCCGCGAAGGGCGCGGGCGAGATCAACATCGGCTTTCTGACCGGGAACACGCAGAGCTTCGAGCCCGGCGGGATCGGCAACGCGATCGTCGGGAGCGCCGTCATCGTCGGCATCGCGACCCTGATGGCGGTTCCGTTCGGGATCCTGATCGGGATCTACACGAGCGAGTTCGCTCATCAGCGAGCGAGCTTCGCGATCCGGTACGTGCTCGACATCCTGAACGGGGTGCCGACGATCGTCACCGGCATCTTCGTCTTCGGCCTGATCGTGGCGCCGCAGCAGCAGCTGAGCGGTTTCGCGGGGTCGGTAGCGCTGGCGATCGTGATGCTCCCACTGGTCGCGCGCTCGTGTCACGAGGTGCTGACCCTCGTGCCGGGCACCGTCAAGGAGGCCGGGCTGGCGCTCGGGGCGAGTCGCTGGAGGACGACCCTCTGGGTGGTCGTGCCGACCGCGCTCAGCGGCATGGTCACGGGCGCGCTCCTGGCGGTCGCCCGCGCCCTCGGCGAGACCGCGCCCCTGCTGCTTGTGACGGGAGTGTTCGCGGACACCGTGCAGACCGATCCCTCCCAGGCGTTGCCGAACATCCCGGTGATCATCTACCGCTACTCGGAATCGCCCTCGCCTGAAAAGCACGCCGAGGCCTGGGGGGCGGCCCTGGTGCTGATCGCGATCGTGCTGCTGATCAGCATCGTGGCCAGGACGCTCTCGGCGCGGACCCGCCGTCGCCTCGGGGCGGCCAGGTAGGTGAACGATGAAATGCGAGGGAAGGCGCTGTGATGAACTACGAGCCGAGGGATCTGAACGTGGCCGAGCCTGAGGAGACGACGATGCCCCGCATTCCCGGAGAGGCCGAGGCCACGCCCCCCGCAGCCCCGATGCCGTCGTCGGCCTCGGGGAGCCCCATCGCCACGCCGGAGGCGGAGCGGCGGGTGAGGCTCGAGGACCTGCACGCCTACTACGGCACGAACCACGCGGTGAAGGGCGTCAACTTCGCGTTCGAGCCGGCCCGCGTGACGGCGATCATCGGGCCCTCCGGGTGCGGCAAGTCGACCATGGTCCGCTGCGTCAATCGCATGCACGAGGAGATCCCCGGGGCGCGGTCGGAGGGCCGCGTGCTGCTCGACGACATCGACCTGCATGGGTCGAACGTGGACGTCGTCGCCGTCAGGCGGGTGGTCGGGATGGTCTTTCAGAAGCCGAATCCGTTTCCCACCATGTCGATCTTCGACAACGTCGCCTCGGGGCTGCGGTTCACCGGGACCCCGCGACGTGAGGTCGGCGATCGCGTCAACTCGGCCCTCGAGGGCGCCGGCCTGTGGAACGAGGTCAAGGACCGGCTCTCGAGCCCGGGGATGGGCCTGTCGGGCGGCCAGCAGCAGCGACTCTGCATCGCCCGGGCGCTCGCGGTCGAGCCCGAGGTGCTGCTGATGGAC
>JBOGZB010000090.1:0-1646 GCA_050697175.1 Solirubrobacterales bacterium
CCTCGGAACGGGGCGGCTTGGCGATCGGCACCGGCCTGGTCAGCTTCGTCTTGGCGGCGATGATCGCGATGCTCGTCGCCTTTCTTGCCGCGACCGGAGCGGATACGCCGGCGGATCAGAAAGGCGCGGGCCAGCCGCAGGTCGAGCGAAGTCTCGCCTGAAGTACGGTGCCCGGCGTGAGCGCCCCGACCGACGTCTACTCCATCCCCCAGGACCTGCTCGACTTCCGCGAGACGATCGCGCAGATCGCGCGTGAGCGGATCGCTCCGCGGGCCGCTGAGATCGACGAGAAGTCCGAGTACCCGGCGGACGTGCGCAAGCTGCTGGCCGAGCACGACATCCTCTCACTGCCCTTCGACGAGGAGTACGGCGGGACCGGGACCGGCACGCTGATGCTGCAGATGGCGGTCGAGGAGATCGCCAAGGCCTGCGCGTCGAGCGCCCTGATCCTGATGGTGCAGGAGCTCGGTTCGCTGCCGATCCGCCTCTTCGGCAGCGAGGAGCTGAAGCAGCGGGTGCTGCCGCGCTGTGCCAGCGGCGAGTGGACGCCCGCCTTCGCGCTGTCGGAGCCGGAGGCCGGCTCGGACCCGGCGGGGATGCGCACCCATGCCGAGCTCGATGGCGACGAATGGGTCATCAACGGCGCTAAGAACTGGA
The DNA here is from genome assembly GCA_050697175.1 of Solirubrobacterales bacterium. Classification (GTDB taxonomy): domain Bacteria; phylum Actinomycetota; class Thermoleophilia; order Solirubrobacterales; family 70-9; genus AC-56. The sequence continues at coordinate 658 of JBOGZB010000090.1, forward strand.
TCAGCAACGCGGGCGTCGCCGATTTCTACGTCGTCTTCGCCGTCACCGATCGCGAGAAACGGCGGATCACGGCCTTCATGGTCGAGGCCGACCGGCCGGGTTTCTCGATCGGCAAGCTCGAGCACAAGCTGGGGATCCGCGGCTCGCCGACCGGCTCGCCCGTCTTCGACGAGGTGCGGGTGCCGGCCGAGAACGTGATCGGCGAGGTCGGTCGCGGCCTCGGCGTCGCCCTCGGCACGCTGGAGAGAACCCGCCTTGGCGCAGCCGCGCAAGCGGTCGGGATCGCCCAGGGGGCGACCGATTACGCGACGACCTACGCCTCGGAGCGGGTCGCGTTCGGCAAGCCGATCCTCGATCTGCAGGCGATCCAGTTCAAGCTGGCCGAGATGGAGACCGGCACCGCCGCCGCCCGCGAGCTCCTCTACAAGGCATGCGCGATGGCCGATCGGGACGACCCTGGGCTCGCCAAGCACACCTCGATGGCCAAGCTGTTCGCCTCCGACAATGCGATGCGGGTCACGGTCGAGGCGATCCAGGTCCTCGGCGGCTATGGCTACGTCAAGGAGCATCCGGTCGAGCGGATGATGCGCGACGCCAAGATCACCCAGATCTACGAGGGCACCAACGAGATCCAGCGCGTGGTGATCTCCCGCGCGATGGACCCGCGGCGACGATAAGCGCCGGACGAGGCGTGATCGGAATCGGCCTCGGCGAGACTCCGCGTCCTCATTTCGTCACCAGGGTCTAAGCCCGATTGCCCCAACGGTTTTGCGTGCTTGGCCGGGGGGTATTTCCCGGCCATATGGGTGAGCGGGAGACAGAGGGCGCGACGATCGAGACGCGCATCCCGGCCCGGCTCGACCGCCTTCCCTGGTCTCGCTTCCACTGGATGATCGTGATCGGCCTGGGCACGGTCTGGATCCTCGACGGGCTCGAGGTGACGATCATCGCCAGCATCGGCGACCGGCTCACCGAAAAGGGCTCCGGAC
>JBOGZB010000091.1:0-3055 GCA_050697175.1 Solirubrobacterales bacterium
TCCGGCTGGATGCCGATGCTGCGCAGCGTGTTGACGCTGTGCTGGGTGGGCTTGCTCTTGAACTCCTCGCTGGCGGCGACGTACGGGACCAGGGTGAGGTGCACATAGCAGACGTTGCTGCGTCCGACGTCGTTCTTGAGCTGGCGGATGGCCTCGAGGAACGGCAGCGACTCGATGTCGCCGACGGTGCCACCGACCTCGACGATGACCACGTCCGGCTCGGGCAGCTCGTTATCGGCAACGCGGAGGATGCGCTGCTTGATCTCATTGGTGATGTGCGGGATCACCTGGACAGTGGCGCCGAGGTAATCCCCGCGACGCTCGCGGCGGATGACCGAGTTGTACACCGCGCCCGCGGTCACGTTGGAAGCCCGGGAGGTGTTCTCGTCGGTGAACCGCTCGTAGTGGCCGAGGTCGAGGTCGGTCTCGGCGCCGTCCTCGGTCACGAACACCTCGCCGTGCTGAAACGGGCTCATCGTCCCGGGATCGACGTTGATGTACGGATCGAACTTCTGGAGCTGGACCCGGAACCCGCGGCTGACCAGGAGCCTGCCGATCGACGACGCGGCGATGCCCTTCCCCAGCGAGGAGACCACCCCGCCGGTGACGAAGATGAACCTGGTCTCGCCGGGCTTCATCTACGAGCGGCGGCTCGGGGCCGCGGCTCGGGAGCTAGCGCTATGACGGACCCCGCAAGTCAACTCTGCCGACCGAGTCTAGAGAGCGAAGCAGCGGAACACCCTCGATGGTCCGTGAGATCGATCGGAACTCGCCGTAGACGTTCAACCCGGCGACCACGGCAAGCGCGATCAGCCGGGCCGAGCCCCCGAGCGTGACCAGAAGCGCCACTCCCGCCAAGGCTCCGATCAGGTTCGAGCCGGTGTCACCGAGCATCGCGCGCTCCCGAAGCGTGAAGGCCGCCCCGACCAGCACAGGTCCGACGAACAGCCCCAGCAGCTCGAGCGGGGTGACCGTCCAGGCGCCGATGCACGTCCCGAAGAGCAGGACCGTGAAGACCTTCTCGGCCCTGCCGGGCCGAAGGTCGAGCAGGTTGAACAGGTTGGTGGTCAAGAGGAGGAGGGCGAGGTCGGCGACGTAGCCGAGGCCGTGACGCCCCAGCCCCGACGTCGCATAGGCCGCGAGGGCCAGGGCCCCGACCGCCTTGACCGCGCCGGTCGAGAACCGTCCCGCCATCACGGCCCTGGCGTGGGCGCGCCAGCCGCGTGGCGTCGCGTCGCCCTCCCCTCCGCCGAGCGCGTCGTCCATCAGCCCCAAGAGCGCGACTCCGAGCACGTAGACGGCCCAGCGTCGAAGGTCGGGGTCCAGCAGGTCGAGACCGGCGCGATCGTCGAGCACGGCGAGCGGGGCCAGGGCGATCAGCGAGCAGGCGATCAAGACGGCCCCGGCGGGGAACGCGACCGATCGGCCACGGTAGTTGGGACGCGCCAATCCGGCCCGGAGCATGTCGCGAAGCCATGGCCCGGCGAAGGCGCACGCCACCGCCGCCGAGACGACGAGCCCCGCGAGCCTCACCTGGAGCCCGAGGCCGGCAGGGCTGCGGCGGGGCGGTCGAGCCGCGGGAGCAGGCGATCGGCCGATGCCTTGACTCCGAAGTTGCCCTGCGCCCCGGCGAGCGCGTAGGCGAGCGCCACCCTGCCCGATACGAGGTCGGTGCTGTCGACGGTTGCGGTGAGCCCGGAGGAGTTGTACACAGAGATCGACGAGGGATCGGTGTCCGAGCGCTCCACCCCGACCACCGGAATCCCTCCGGCCTGGCTGAGCCCGGCCATGATCCCCGCCTCGACCGACTCGGTGGCCGCCGATTGGGCGGGGCCGAGGTCGGTGGGATGGGTTCGAACCACGATCGCCGCGTCGATCCTTCCCGCGCGGCGGCTGATCCCGCTGAGCAGGGTGTCGCGAAACCGGCCCAGCGGCTGCCTTCCCGTGACCAACGACCGCCCGAAGCTTCGGGCGAGCCTCGACAGCGCGTCGGGGTCGCGAGCCGCCGTGCTCCAGGGCGTGTGTCGGGCGGCGGCGGCCAGCGCGTGCAGATCGGGCGGCTCGCGCAGGACCACGACCTCGCCGAGCACCGCGGCAGTCGGGCTGCTGGTGCCGGCGACGGCCTCGATGTCCGACCTGATCGCGTCGGGAAGGCCGCCCAGGGCGATCACGGCGATTCGCTTGCCGCTCAGCAGGTTCCCGACCAACGCGGGATAGGCCTGGGTCGAGAAGTCGCGCTCCTGATTGAGCTCGGCCTGGAGAGCCTGATTTCGGTCGTGGGTGTCGGCGAGGTCGCTCTTGAGGCTCTGCTCCAGATCCTTCTGCGCGCCCGAGAGCACGTTGTGGCCGAGACCGACCCCGATCAGGATCCCGATCGCGAGCGCCAGGAAGACCGCGGCCAGCGAGGCGGCGTGGTAGCGGCCTGAATACCCCATCAGCGGGCCACCGGGGAACCGAGCCGGCGCCCCGGGCGGGCGGCCCCGATCACCGGAGCCCGAGGATGATCTTGATCTTCAGCCAGATCAGCTCGACCAGGTCGCTGAGCGCCGGAGTGGTGATCACGACGATCGTCAGCAGTACGAGGGCGGCGACGAAGAAGAGGCTGAGCTGGCGCGGCGTCGCGCCGGGGTTGTAGAGGCGGCTGACGCCCTTGGCGTCGACCAGGAGCTCGCCGATCCGCAGCCTGGTCAGGAAGGTGGACGACATGCCGTCGCGGCTCCGCTCCAGGAAGTCGACGAGGTTGAAGTGCGCGCCGACGCTGACCAGGAGTCCCGCGCCCTTCTCGTGAGCGAGCAGCATCGCCGCGTCCTGGCTGGTGCCCACCACTCGCAGGACCTCGTGGTCGAGCCCCAGGCGCTCGAGGCGGTCGCAGCCGGGCGCCCGGCCGTCCGGATATGCGTGCACGACGAGCTCCGCGCCACAGCGAAGCGCGTCGTCGCTCGCCGAGTCCATGTCGCCGAGCACCAGGTCGGGCTTCAGGCCTTCCTGGAGAATCGCGTCGGCGCCGCCGTCCACCCCGACCAGGACCGGTCGCACGTCGCGGATGTAGGCGCGC
>JBOGZB010000092.1:0-3748 GCA_050697175.1 Solirubrobacterales bacterium
TTCACGGTTTTGGAGACCGTGCTCATGGCCGTTAGATCACTCCCCCGGACTCGCGGTAGTGAGTCTAGATGCGGGCGGAGGGATTCGAACCCCCACGCTCTCTCGAGCACCGGGACCTAAACCCGGCCTGTCTACCAGTTTCAGCACGCCCGCAGCGGAGCTTCGGGCGCCGCCGACCCCGTGGTCGAAAGGCGCCGCGCGCGACGGCAGAAGATTCTAGACTTGCCGTGATGGAGGTCACGAGCGCCAGTCCGGGCTACGAGCTCTGGCGACCGAACAGGGCGAAGGCCGAGTCGAAGACGACGAAGGCCCTGGTCGCTCTCGTGTTGCTGATCTCAGCCGGACTGCTGATCGTGGTGACCATCGGCGGCTGGCCGCGGCTCGAGAGCCCCAGCGTCGGCGTGGTGACGCTGATCTGGGCCGGCCTCTACATCCTGTTCGCATTCCTGGTCGCCAGGTGGAGCCGCGGGGTCCTGCCTGTGGCTTCGGCGCTTGCGATCATCCTCGCGATCTTCGCGGCGGTCGCCGCTCCCTCGTGGTTCGACCGCTCCAAGGCCGGGCTCAGTCCCCCGCCCCTTCCCGATGACCTGCTCGGCCTGCTGACCCTTCTGATCGTCCCCGTGCAGCTGCTCCTGATCACGATCGCGATGGTCGGCTTCAACCAGGAGTGGCAGGTCGAGGAGGAGCGCCCGATCGGCGGCGTTCCCCTGCCCGGCGAAGGCCGGGCCGAGACGCCCTAGAACAGCTGCGGCTGCGGCTCGCGCGCGTCGATCAGGTGCGGGCCGTCTTCGCGGACGTCGTTGACCGCGTCGCCGACGTCGCGAGTCACGAGGAGGTCCGCCGGCGCCGGCGCGAGCAGCGAGGCGAGGTCCGGCTCGGCGAGCTCGGGGTCGAGCCAGGCGGCCTCCCCCTCCACGCTGAGGACGACCGGCATCCGATCGTGGATCGGGCGGATCAGCGCGTTCGGCTCACAGGTGACGATCGCGCAGCTATGGAGTGGGTCGGAGCCGGCGTGCGACTCGAGCGCCGCCCAGATCCCGGCGAACGCGAACAGGTCGCCGTCGGGGCGGCTGATCCAGACCGGCGTCTTTCCACGCTCGTCGTGACGCCACTCATAGAACCCGTCCGCAGGGATCAGGCAGCGGCGCTCGCGAAACGACTCGGCGAACGCCGGCTGGCTCGCCACCGTCTCGGCGCGGGCGTTGATCAGCGGCGGCCCGGAGCGCCGCTCCGCCCACCGTGCGGGGACGAGCCCCCACCGAAGGCGCCCGGGCTCGCGCGCGCCGTCGCGGGAGCGCCGGATCGCCAAAACGGAATCGGTGGGCGCGATGTTGTAGCGGGCCTGCTCGGGGAAGTCGCCCCAGGAGTCGAGGTCGAAGCGCGCCCGGATTCGCTTCGGGCTCGGGGCGGTGAGTGTGTAGCGCCCGCACATCGTCGCTCGAGGCTAGCGCGCCACATATCCGGTGCCCGAGTCGGCAGAATGGAGGGCCCGCGGCGGTGTCCAAATTGGCAAAGGAGATGGATTCAAAATCCATTGCCCGCAAGGGCTTGTGGGTTCGAGTCCCACCCGCCGCATCGGAGCCGGGGATAATGCCCCGCCCGTGGATGCCGCCGCCCGCCTGGAAGTGATCCGCGAGCTGTGCTCGTTCGAGGAGCGGCTGGCCGGAACCGACGCCGAGCGGCGGGCGGGCGACTGGCTCGCTGAGCGACTCCGCCGCGCCGGGCGCCGGGCCGAGGTCGAGCCGACCTATGTCCACCCGCAGGTGGCGCTGACCCAGGCGGCGCACTGCCTGCTCGGATTCGCGGGCAGCCTGGTCGCGATCCTCAGCCCGCCGGCCGGCTTCGCGATCGTGTTGGCCGCCGCGCTCGCGATGTACCTCGACCTGAATGCCCGTTTCTACCTGGTGCGCAGGTTGTTCTTTCGGCGCGCATCGCAGAACGTGGTCTCCCCCGGTCCCATGCCCGACGCCCCGGCGCGGCTCCTGCTCCTCGCACACTACGACGCCGCGCGCTCCGGCCCCCTGTTCCGCCGTCGGACGATCGCCCGGCTCGCGACCCTCGCCCGGCTCACCCGGCTTCCCCTCAGCCCCAGCCGGATCCTGTTCTGGTCGCTGGCGGCTCTCCTCCCAATCCTCGGCGCCCGGATGGCCGGGCTCGACTCGGGCCTGATCTCGGTCCTTCAGCTGATCCCGACCCTCATCCTGCTGTTCGGCATCCTGATGCTCGTCAACGTCGAGCTCTCGGACGTGGCCCCGGGAGCCAACGACAACGCCTCGGGGGTCGCGACGGTACTGTCGCTCGCCGAGGAGCTGGCCTCGAAACCGCCCGAGAACCTCGACGTGAGCGTGGTGTTGATCGGAGGCGGGGAATGCCTGATGGAGGGAACCCGGGCGTTCGTGCGATCCCACCGCGACGAGCTCCGAGGCGACGCCTACTTCGTCAACGTCGAGGCGGTGGGCAGGGGCGCGGTGCGCTACGTGACCGGCGAGGGCATGGCGGTGAGCTTCGGCATGGACCGCCGCGTGATCGAGCTCTGCGATGCGATCGCCGACTCGGGAGGCGCGCGTCCCGAGGGCCCCCTGGCCTGGGGGTTCGCCACCGCGTCGCTGCCGCTTCGCCTCGCTCGCTGCCGCGGGACGACCGTCACCACGATCGAGCGGGGCTCGCTCGTGCCCGCGGCCTTCCACAGGCTCGACGACGTCCCCGGAGGGATCGACGCCACGGCGCTCGACGACGCCCACCGGTTCACCCTCGAGCTCGTGCGGGCGATCGATCGCGACGTCGGCCGCCGGCTCGCGCGGTGATATAAGCCGCTCGATGGACGCGGGTGGAGCCGGGGCGGGCCAGGGCGAGCTCCTTTGGGAGCCGTCGGCCGAGAGCATCGAGCGCTCCACGATGACTCGCTACATGCGCTGGCTCGGCGCCGAGCGCGGACGAAGCTTCGACGACTACGCGTCGCTGTGGGCGTGGTCGGTCGGCGAGCTGGAGGAGTTCTGGGCCTCGATCTGGGACTTCTTCGAGGTCGAGGCCTCGGCGCCCTACTCAACGGTGCTCGCCGAGCGGACGATGCCCGGCGCGCGGTGGTTCGAGGGCGCCGAGCTGAACTTCGCCGAGCACGTCTTCCGCGGCAAGCCCGATGACGAGGTGGCGGTGCTGCACGCGTCCGAGCTGCGCGAGCTCGGAGAGCTTCGCTGGGGCGAGCTTCGCCGCCAGGTGGCCGAGGTCGCGGCCGCGCTTCACGCCCTCGACGTCGAGCCCGGCGACCGGGTCGTCGCCTACATGCCGAACATCCCCGAGACCCTGGTCGCCTTCCTCGCGTGTGCGTCGATCGGCGCGGTGTGGTCGAGCTGCTCGCCCGATTTCGGCGCCTCGAGCGTGATCGACAGGTTCGCCCAGATCGAGCCCAAGGTCCTGTTCGCGGTGGACGGGTACCGCTACTCGGGCAAGGACTTCGATCGGCTCGACACGGTGGCCGGAATCGCCCGACAGATCCCGAGCCTCGAGCGGATCGTCGTCGTTCCGTATCTGAGCGCGTCTCCCGAGCTCGGCCGGCTCGAGAACGGCGGCCAGCCGCCGCCGATGACGCTCGGCCAGCTGCGCGAGCTGGGGACGGGGGTGCATCTGAGCTTCGAGCAGGTCCCGTTCGACCATCCCCTCTGGGTGCTCTATTCGTCGGGGACTACGGGCCTGCCGAAGGCGATCGTCCAGGGACACGGCGGGATCCTGCTCGAGCACCTGAAGAAGCTCA
>JBOGZB010000093.1:0-6603 GCA_050697175.1 Solirubrobacterales bacterium
TGATCGACCTCGCAGAGGAGGCGTGAGCTCCGCGGCGAGACCGGTGAGGCTGGCCGGCGGCGTGGACCCCCAGCCCGCCTGCCCCCTGGGGGTCTGCGACGGCTCGGGATGGGTCCTGGGGCCCGAGGACGTGGCGCGGCCCTGCGAGTGCAGGGAGGGGCGCCTGGCCAGGCGCCGAGCGCGCGGGGTCGCCTCGGTGATACCGCGCCGCTACCGGGACGTCAGCCTCGAGATAGCCCGAAACGACGGGGTCAGCCCGATCGTCTTGAAGGTGGTCGGCGACTTCGTCGAGGCCCTCGACGGCCACCTCGACGCGGGCCGCGGCCTGTGGCTCACCGGCAAGGTCGGAACCGGCAAGACCGCCCTCGCGATGCTGGTCTCGAAGTCCGCGCTGGAAGCGGGGCGCACGGTCGCGATCTACTCGCTCCCGAAGCTCTTGGCGCGGGTGCGCGCCACCTACGAGAAGGACTCCGGCGGCGACTCCTACACGGACTTCTTCGCCCGCCTGGTCTCGCTCGACCTCCTGCACATCGACGACCTCGGGGTCGAGAAGCGCTCGGACTGGGTGCTCGAGCAGCTCTACGCGATCATCAACGAGCGCTACGAGATGGAGCGCTCGATGCTCGTCACCACCAACCTCGACCAGCCGGCCCTCGAGGAGCAGATAGGGGAGCGCACCGTCTCGCGCCTGGTGGAGATCTGCGGTCCGCCGCTGACCATCGATGGCGACGATCTGCGATACCCGCGGGCTCCCGAGTACTAGGCGATCGGGCCTGGGGCGGACCCCCGGGCCGGGGCCAACGCCCGGCGGTGCCTCATAATTCACCACCGCCGATGCCCGGAATAGCGATAGTCGGCGCCCAGTGGGGCGACGAGGGAAAGGGAAAGCTGACCGACCTGCTCGCCGAGCAGGCCGACCTCGTGGTGCGGTTTCAGGGCGGCAACAACGCCGGCCACACGATCGTGCGCGACGGCGAGGAGTTCAAGTTCCACCTGATCCCGTCCGGGATCCTCTATCCGGGGAAGACCTGCGTGGTCGGAAACGGCGTCGTGATCGACCCGGGCGTCCTGATCGGCGAGCTCGAGGGCCTGCGCCGCCAGGGGATCGATCCGAGCGGCCTTCGGATCTCTGCCAACGCCCACCTGATCATGCCGTACCACGTGATGCTCGACACCGCGGGCGAGGCGAAGCTCGGCAAGCTCGAGATCGGGACCACGAAGCGTGGCATCGGCCCCTGCTATGCCGACAAGGCGGCACGGCTCGGGATCCGCGTGCAGGACCTCCTCGACCCGAAGATCCTGCGAAAGAAGATCATGGCGGCCCTCGAGCCCAAGCAGCAGATGCTCCGCCCGTTCATCAAGGACCCGCGGCTCGACCTGCATGCGATGACCGAGGAGTACCTGCGCTACGGGCACCGGCTCGAGCCGTTCATCGCCGATACGGCACACCTCTGCTGGAAGGCCCTGGACGCCGGCAAGAACGTGATCTTCGAGGGCGCGCAGGGCACCATGCTGGACCTCGACCACGGCACCTATCCGTTCGTCACCTCGTCGAACCCGATCGCCGGCGCCGCGTGCGTCGGCGCGGGGGTGGGCCCCTCCGACATCAACGAGGTCTGGGGAGTGACCAAGGCCTACACGACGAGGGTCGGCGCCGGCCCGTTCCCGACCGAGCTGACCGACGAGCGGGGAGAAGACATCCGCGAGCGGGGAGCCGAGCGCGGCACGACCACCGGGCGGGACCGACGCACCGGGTGGCTCGACTTGGTGGCGCTCCGCTACGCGGCGCGGCTCAACGGCCTGACCGCCCTGGCCGTCACCAAGCTCGACGTGCTGGCCGGGATCGATCCGCTGTGCGTCGCGGTTCGCTACCGATCGAGCGAGGGGGCGCGGCTCGATGAGCTCCCGTATCACCAGTCGGTGCTCCACGCGGCCGAGGCGGAGTACGAGGAGCTGCCCGGCTTCGATCAGGAGATCGGCGAGTGCCGCAGCGAGGCCGAGCTCCCGCCAGAGGCTCGCAGCTACCTCGACTTCATCGCCGAGCAGACCAGGGTGCCGGTCCGCCTTGTCGGGGTGGGCCCGGGCCGCGAGCAGGTGATCTGGATGGGAGAGGCCGAGCGCCACCTGCGTGCCGCCTAGCTCCGATCGCCCCGGCCGGCGCCGTCGGCCGCTCGGGATGGCCCACCACCACCGGCACTAGACTCACCCGCCATGTTCGAGAAGGTCCTGGTCGCCAACCGCGGCGAGATAGCGATTCGGGTCATGCGGGCGCTGGAGGAGATGGGCATCGGCTCGGTCGGCGTCTACTCCGAGGCCGATCGTGAGGCCCCCCACGTCGCCGAGGCCGATGAAGCCTTCCTGCTCGGCCCCGCGGTTCCCGCCGAGAGCTACCTGAGCGTCGAGAGGCTGCTCGAGACGGCGGCCGAGTCCGGCGCCGAGGCGATCCATCCCGGTTATGGGTTCCTGGCCGAGAACGCGGGCTTCGCCGCCGCGTGCGAGGACGCGGGTGTCGTATTCATCGGCCCGCCGGCGAGCGCGATCGAGGCGATGGGCTCGAAGACCCGGGCTCGTGAGTTGATGGCTGCCGCCGGGGTGCCGATCGTCCCGGGGACGACAGCTCCGGTCGAGAGCGTCGCCGACGCCGAGGTGGCCGCCGCAGAGATCGGCTACCCCGTGGCCTGCAAGGCGGCCGGGGGCGGCGGGGGCAAGGGCTTTCGGGTCGCGATGTCCGCGGACGAGCTCGCCGACGCCTTCGAGGGGGCGGCGCGCGAGGGCGAGAAGTTCTTCTCGGACCCGACCGTCTACCTGGAGCGCTACCTGGAGGACCCACGGCACGTCGAGGTGCAGATCCTCGCCGACGCGCACGGCCACGTCATCCACCTCGGCGAGCGCGACTGCTCGATCCAGCGCCGCCACCAGAAGCTGATCGAGGAGGCGCCGGCGCCTCACGTCGACGAGGCAATGCGAGAGCGGATCGGTCGGATCGCCACCGACGCGGCCGCGGCCGTCGGCTATCGCTCGGCGGGCACGGTGGAGGGGCTTCAGGACGGCGAGGACTACTTCTTCCTCGAGATGAACACCCGGGTCCAGGTGGAGCACTGCGTCACCGAGATGGCGACCGGGATCGACATCGTCCGCGAGCAGGTGCTGATCGCCGACGGCCGGGAGCTGTCGGTTGCCCAGGAGGACGTCGAGCTGCACGGCCACGCGATCGAGTGCCGGATCAACGCCGAGGCGGCCCACAAGGGCTTCGCTCCCGCTCCCGGGACGATCACCTCGTATCGCGAGCCCGCCGGGCCGGGCGTCCGGGTCGACTCGGGGGTTCGAGACGGCTCCGAGGTGACCCCGCTGTATGACCCGATGGTCGCCAAGCTGATCGTCTGGGACACCGATCGCGAGCGGGCGACCGCGCGAATGCTGCGGGCGCTGGGTGAGTACGAGGTGGGGGGGCTCGTCACCCTGCTCCCGTTCCACCGGGCGATCCTGGCGACCGACCAGTGGGCGCGCGCCGAGACCTGCCGCGACCTGGTGGGGGACAAGGAATGGCTTCGCTCCCTCGCCCCGGCCGACCCCTCGTCCGCACGGGCATCCGACGACGAAGAGACGCCGACCGAGGTGCGCGACTACAAGGTCGAGGTCGACGGGCGCCTCCACAGCGTCAAGGTGATCGGCGCTGCCAGCGCACCCGGGGCGAGCGCAGCCGCCGCGCCACGCCGGCCGCCGCGTCGTGAGCGCTCGGCCGCCAGCACGGGCGGCGGAGGGTCGAGCGAGATGCTCACCTCGCCGATCCAGGGCTCGGTGCTGAAGGTCGCCGTCAGCCAGGGCGACGAGGTCGAGGAGGGGGCGCTGATCTGCGTCGTCGAGGCGATGAAGATGGAGAACGAGATCAACGCCCATCGCGCCGGCAAGGTCACCGAGCTCGCGGTCGCCGAGGGCGGCTCGGTGGCGGCCGGAGATACCGTCGCCCGGATCGAATGAACAACTCCGCCGGAAGCCTCGCATGCGGCTCCGTTTCCGTCGGGTTCGGGCGAGTTGCGGGGCGGCAGGCCGTGAACAACTCCGTCGACATCCTCGCCTCCGGCTCCGGTGTCGTCGGGTTCGGGCGCGTTACCGGACGGCAGGCCGTAGGCGCGTGAACCGTGATGAAGCTGTTGGCCCGTCACTGCCTTGGAGGGGGCCGGGGCCGGGGCGGCCGGATCTGCCGCATCCGCCCGCCGAGATGCCCCTTCGGCGCGGCGGGGTGTGGCGAAAGCGGTGGCGATACGTGGGGGCGTTCTGCGACGAGCTCCTGATCTGCGCGGCTCGGGTCCAGGTCGGGCCGGTGCGCCAGACCTTCTGGCTCGTCTGGGACCGCGAGCAGCGGCGCATGTGGGAGCAGACCAAGACTCTTCTGCCCGGTGCGCGCGGCGAGGTCTGGACCGAGCTGCCGGATGGCAACGGCCAGGTCGATCACGTCGCGGAGGGCCGCTCGGTGGTGCGGATCGACGCTCACCATCCCGACGACGGGGAGGTGAAAGCCTTCCTTCGGGTCGGCTCGGGACCGGGAATCGAGTCGGTCTGCCCGAACTCGGCCGGCGAGTACGCATGGACGCGAAAGCGCGCCGACTTCCCGATCGAGTGCGATGTGCGGGTCGGTGATCGCCGCTGGCGGGTCGAGGCGCGCGGAGTCGAGGACGAGTCGGCGGGGTATCACCCCCACCACACGGTCTGGAGCTGGTCGGCCGGGGTCGGCGAGACCAGGGATGGTCGGTCGCTGGGGTGGAACCTGGTCAGTGGGATCAATGATCCCCCCGAGCTCTCCGAGCGGTCCATCTGGCTGGATGGCGAGGCTTCGGAGCCCGGCCCGGTCAGCTTCGAGGACCTCGACGCGATCGTGTTCGACGACGGGTCGCGGCTCGAGTTCTCCGGCGAGTGCGAGCGGCGCAGGGAAGAGCAGCGCCTGGTCGCGAGCTATGCCTACCGGCAGCCGTTCGGCGCCTTCGCCGGCAGCCTCGCCGGCGGGATCGAGCTCGAGCGCGGGCTGGGCGTGATGGAGCATCACGACGCCCATTGGTGAGCGTCGCGCAGACGGCGTTCGCCCTCAACTGGGCGCTGACCAGCCGTTGGCTGCGCGCCTCCGGGACCCGGATCCGGGAGCGCCGCGCGCCCGAGATCGGCGCACCCAGGTATCTGACCACGGTCGTTCGCCTTCCCCCGGAGGTGTCGGAGCCGCTCGCCGAGGCCGCGGCGAGGACGGCGGGCGAGCGATCCGGTCACTACCTGTACCCGCCGCACACCATCCATCTCACCGTGGTATCGCTCGACGCGTGCTCCGAGCCCGAGCCGATGGTCGAGTCGGCGCTCGCCGGCCACCCCGGCTTCGAGGTCGAGGTCGGCGGCCTGAACGTGTCGCGTGACACGGTGTTCGCCGAGCTCAGGCCGATCGGCCCGGCGCTGAAAGCGATTCGCCGCGACCTGCGGGTCGGTGAGTCGAGCGAGCACGGAGCCGCTTCGCGGTGGCTTCGACGGCGGCTCGTCCACACGAACCTGATCCGGTTCGGCGGCCCGGTGGGGCCAGGGTTGATCGACCGGGTGGCCCGGTTGCGCCGGGCCCGCTTCGGGAGCTTCCAGGTTGCCGAGGTGGAGCTGGCCCGCACCGACAAGGTCCTCTCCGACGCCGCAACCCGCCCGCTGGACGCCTTTCGGCTCGGCTGAGGCGCGTCCGTCCCATGCCGGGGCATGGGCCGCCCGATCAGCCCGGGTAGACGCCCGGGACGCGCCATCGCCAGGGCGGCTCCTCGTCGGCCGGGAAGTCGTAGTGGTTTCGCCCCGGAAGCGTCTCGAGTGGCACCAGGCGCGGGTTGGTCGCCTCGAGCAGTGGAGTGGACCCGTAGGTGGCGACGTCCGCGGCGCTCGCTCTGCGGGCCACCGAGCCCCAGCCGATGCCCGGCCGGTAGAGCCAGTAGGTGAGCTCGACCACCCCGGTCGAGCGGCGGTGATCGGAGATCGTCGTGAACGCGGTGACACGGCGGTTCGAGGTCGTGAGGCCGCGGCGTCCAGACGGCACGGCACAGGTCTCGTGGCGGCAGTAACGGAAGTCGACCGGCACCAGCCAGGCCCCCGACGGGCTCAGAATCGCGCCCGGTTCGGGCGCCAGAGCTCGAATCAGCCCCGCGAGCGGCCTCCCGTACGCCTCGGTCAGGGGATCGCGCCAGCAGGGGCCTGGGAGCCGAGGCGCACATCGCAGCTTTCGGGCGATCGCCGACCCGAGCTCGGGCCCCGCCCGATCCGGTCCCCGCGCGACGATCGCCGATATCGCAGCGAGCAGCAGCAGGGCGACCATCAGGACGAGCCCGACCTGTTCGGTCGAAGCGGCGCCGTTCCAATCGCGTCGCACGGCCCGAGGCTAGGCGCCGTCGGCGCACCCGAGGTGTGCGCCGCGTGGCGAATCCGAAACGAGTCAGTCGCTCAGGAGAGGCCCTCGCGCGCCTCGCGCACGAGGGTGACGGCCTCCGGGAAAACGATCCGGATCGCGTCTCGGACCTGGACCGCCTGCTCGTCGCTGCCGCCGGTCAGATCGAGGCGGTTGATCGCCGCGACGGTCATGTCGACCGCCAGCTTGAT
>JBOGZB010000094.1:0-11729 GCA_050697175.1 Solirubrobacterales bacterium
AAGTACCGCGCGGTCATGAAGGCGCATGGCGACGCCACGAAGCCCCTGTGGCTCACCGAGCTCGCCTGGGGCTCGGCGCCCCCGGACAGCTTCGGGATCAACAAGGGTCCGGCGGGCCAGGCGCAGATGCTGAGCCGGGCCTACAAGCTGATCCTCGACCACCGCGCGGCCTGGAACATCCAGCGCCTCTTCTGGTACCACTGGCGCGATCCGCAGCACACGGCGGCGTCTTGCAGCTTCTGCGGCAGCGCCGGCCTCCTCAGCTTCGACCGCAGTCCGAAGCCGGCCTTTACCGCGTTCACACATTTCACGGCCGACACCACGAAGCCGACGGCGACGATCACCGCCGGGCCCGAGAACGGCGGTTACACGAAGGACCCGACCCCCACCTTCAAGTTCACCTCGAGCGAGGCGGGGTCGACCTTCCTGTGCTCAACCGGCGGCGCCCTCAAGGACTGCAGCTCCCCCTACACGCTCGCCCACCTCTCTGACGGCATTCACGTCTTCTACGTCCGGGCGATCGACGCCGCGGGGAACACGAGCTCCCTGGCCGGCCGCTACTTCACCGTCGACACGACCCCGCCGGCGACGCCGAAGATCACCGCGACGAACCCCGCCTCGCCGGCCAACAACAACAGCCCGAAGGTGCTCGGCACCTCGGGGACGGGAACGACGGTGAGGATCTTCAAGACGGCGGGCTGCACGGGCACACCGGCCGCCACGGGGTCCGCGGCCCAGTTCAAGTCGCCCGGGCTGACGGTCACGGTGCCCGACAACTCCACCACGGCGCTTCGCGCCAAGGCGACCGACCCGGCGGGCAACGCGTCGAAGTGCACCACCGCCGCGGTCAGCTACGTCGAGCACTCGCCGTAGGCGGCCGGCAATGCCCAGGGGGAAAGAGCGAATCGATGATAGGGTCCAAATGATGGGTGAAGCAGGAACGGGAGGCGGCATGGGACGGCTCGTATCCGGATCGGTTGACGGCGCAAAGGGGTCGATGTCGTGGCGCCTCGGGCTCGCGGTGGCCGCGCTCGCGGTGGTGCTTCTCGGCGCCTCAGTGACGGCCCATGCGGCGCAAACCCGGTCGGAGTTCTACGGCATCTCCCAGGGCCAGCCGTTCGACAACCGCGACGTCAATGGCATCCAGGCCGCCCACGTTCACACCCTCCGCTACCTGTTCAGCTGGGAGTCGGTGCAGCCCAAGGCGAAGAACAAGTTCAACTGGGGCGTGCAGGACAAGTTCATCGGCCGCCTCGCGGCCAAGGGAGTCCGCGTCGTCCCCTCGATCTGGGGCAACCCGCCCTGGGTCGCCGGCTACACCGCCCACCCGCCGCTCGATCGACCCCAGGACATTCTGGCCTGGCAGGCATTCCTGAAGGCGATCGTGGCCCGCTACGGCCCGGGCGGCAAATACTGGACGGGGCCGTTCAAAAGCAAGTACCCGACCGCGACCCCGCTGCCGATACAGGCGTATCAGATCTGGAACGAGCCGAACCTCAAGAAGTACTTCACGCCGTATCCCGCGCCCAAGCTCTATGGCAAGCTGCTGAAGGCCGCTCACGACGCGATCAAGAGCAAGTACCCAGCCGCCCAGATCGTGTTCGGCGGCATGCCCGGCTACGGGGACGTCAACGCCTGGGAATACATGAACCAGTTCTACACCCAGGTGCCCAACGCAAAGACCCTGTTCGACGTCGCGGCGCTGCACCCGTATGGCCCCAACCTCGACAAGGTCAAGTCCGAGATCACCAAGGTCCGCGCGTCGATGACGAGCCACGCCGACGGCTCGACTCCGCTTTGGATCACCGAGATCGGCTGGGGGTCGGCGCCGCCGGACAAGTTCGGTATCAACAAGGGCCCCCAGGGGCAGGCAACGATGCTGAAGAGCGCCTACAACATGTTCCTGGCCAACCGCTCGACCTGGAACCTCCAGCGGGTGTTCTGGTACCACTGGCGCGACCCGCGCACCTCCCACGCGAGCTGCAGCTTCTGCGCCAGCGCGGGCCTGATCCAGTCCAACCGCACGCCGAAGCCGGCCGCGGCGGCGTTCAAGAGCTTCACGGCCGACATGACGGCCCCGACGGCGATCTTCACGTCCGGTCCCGCTCAGGGCGCGACGATCACCAGCGCGACGCCGACCTTCGGCTTCAAGTCAAGCGAGCCGGGCTCGACCCTGGAGTGCCACGTCGACGCCGCGGCCTTCCAGGCATGCACGTCGCCGTTCAAGACACCGCACCTGTCAAACGGAGGCCACAGCTTCTCGGTCCGGGCCACTGACGCGGCCGGCAACATCAGCGCCGCCGCGACGCGCTCGTTCACGGTCAACGCTTCCTGAGAAGCGCCCCGACCGGACTCAGTACGCTTGGCCCGTGGATGCGCAGGGCAAGGAGATGAAGGCGCGACTCCGGATGCGGTGGGTCGTCGTCGCGACCCTCGTTGCGGCCGCGTTGGCCGCCGCGCCCGCGGCTGCGTCGGTTCGCTCCGAGTTCTACGGGGTGGTCCAGACCGCGACCCTCGACCACCAGGACATCCAGGGCCTCCGAACGGCGCACGTGCGGACCGACCGCTTCGTCCTCAACTGGGGCTGGATCGAGCCCTCCAAGAACACCTTCAAGTGGAAGTCGTCTGACCAGTTCTTCGGCGAGCTCGCCGCGAACGGAGTCCGCGTCCTCCCGGCGATCTGGGGCAACCCGGGCTGGGTGCCGGGCTCGTCCTCCTCGCCCCCGGTCGGCGGCGCTCCGATCGAGAACGACTGGCGCGTCTTCCTGCGGGCGATGGTCTCGCGCTACGGGCCCGGCGGCGCGTATTGGAAGGGTCCGTACCGCCAGCAGTTCGGGGCCCACGCCAAGCCCCAGCCGGTCGAGTCCTGGCAGATCTGGAACGAGCCGAACCTGAAGAAGTTCTTCGCGCCCTATCCGTCGCCGGGCAGGTACGCCCGGCTGATCCAGATCTCACACGACGCGATCCGCAGCAAGGACCCGAAGGCCCAGGTCGTGCTGGCCGGGATGCCCGGGTATGGCGACATCAACGCCTGGGACTACCTGCGGACCTTCTACGCGGTGCGCAACATCAAGAACTTCTTCGACGCGGTGGCCCTCCATCCGTACGCGCCCAGCATCAACACCTTCAGCTCGGAGATCGAGAAGGTCCGCAAGGTGATGAGGACGTTCGGCGACGGGACGACCCCGCTCTGGATCACCGAGATAGCCTGGGGATCGGCGCCGCCGGACAGCGTGGGCATCAACAAGGGCCCCGTGGGCCAGGCGCAGATGCTGAACCGGGCCTACAAGCTCGTCCTCGCCCGACGCAACGCCTGGAACGTCCAGCGCCTCTTCTGGTACCACTGGCGCGACCCTAAGCACAACGTGGCCTCGTGCAGCTTCTGTGGCAGCGCGGGCCTGCTCAGCTTCGACCGCAGCCCGAAGCCGGCCTTTACCGTGTTCACGAAGTACACCGCCGACACGACCAGGCCGACGGCGACGATCACCGGGGGGCCGCCGAACGGGAAGCTGATCAACAACCCGACCCCGACCTTCACGTTCAGCTCGAGCGAGCCGGGCTCGACCTTCGGATGCTCTTCCGGCGGTGTCCTGAAGAGCTGCTCCTCGCCTCGCACGCTCCCGCACGCCACCGACGGCTCGCACGTCTTCTACGTCCGGGCGATCGACGCCGCTGGGAACACGAGCCCCCTGGCCGGCCGCTACTTCAAGGTCGACACGACCCCGCCGCCGACCCCGAAGATCACCTCGACGAACCCCGCCTCGCCGGCCAACGACAACGCTCCGAAGGTGCTCGGCACCTCGGCGACCGGCACGACGGTGAGGATCTTCAAGACGGCGGGCTGCACTGGCACCCCGGCCGCCAAGGGGTCCGGGGCCCAGTTCAAGTCGCCGGGCCTGACGGTCACGGTGCCCGACAACTCCACCACGGCGCTTCGCGCCAAGGCGACCGACGCGGCGGGCAACGCGTCGAAGTGCACCGCCGCCGCGGTCAGCTACGTCGAGGACTCGACGCCCTAGGCGGTCGTCGCACGGACGTACGTACTACGCGATCGCACTACGCCATAGCGCTACTCACAATCGGATCCTGCGGCGTGGGTGAAAGAAACCGCCAATACCGTGAGTACGGTGGATGTGAGCGGGGATGTGTGCAGGGTAGGATCGCGCCTGGGCTGGGTGGCGCTGCTCGCCGTGGTCGCGCTCTCGCTGCTCGGGCCCGCGCCGGCCGGCGCGGTCAGGTCTGAGTTCTACGGGATCGTGCAGGGCGCGACGCTCGACGGACACGACCTGAAGGGGCTCCAGAAGGCGCGGGTGCGAACCGATCGGTTCCTGCTCAACTGGGGCTGGGTCCAGCCGACCGGCGCGGGATCGTTCGACTGGTCGGGCCCCGATCGGCTGATCGGGGGGCTCGCCGCCCACGGCATGCGCGCCGTCCCGGCGATCTGGGGGAACCCGGGCTGGGTGTTCGGGGCGCCGGCGCTGCCGCCGCTTGCGCGGCCGAAGGACGTTCTGGCGTGGCGGACGTTCCTGAAGGCCGCGGTGGCTCGATACGGCCCGGACGGCGCCTACTGGAAGGCCCCGTACCACAACCAGCACGGGGCCCATGCGACGCCCCTGCCAATCCAGTCGTGGCAGATCTGGAACGAGCCGAACCTGAAGAAGTACTTCGCGCCCCAGCCCTCGCCGCCCAAGTACGCCCAGCTGTTGAAGGTCTCGCACGACGCGATCAAGAGCGCCGACCGCAACGCCCAGATCGTGCTCGCCGGAATGCCCGGGTACGGCGACATCAACGCCTGGGACTACCTCAGCCGCCTCTACTCGGTCGGGGGGGTCAAGCCCTACTTCGACGACGCGGCCGTTCACCCCTACGGGCGCACCGTCGAGCAATCCAGCCAGGAGATCAAGAAGGTTCGGACCGTGATGAGCGCCCACGACGATCAGGACACGCCGCTTTGGATCACCGAGATCGGCTGGGGGTCGGCGCCGCCGGACCACTTCGGGATCAACCAGGGGCCGCAGGGACAGCAGAAGCTGCTGGGCGGTGCCTTCAAGCTGATCCTCAGCCACCGCCGGGAGTGGAACATCGGGCGGCTGTTCTGGTTCCACTGGCGCGATCCCCAGAGCCCCCGGCCCGGAACCTGCTCCTTCTGCGGCAGCGCGGGGCTGCTCGCGCACAACCGCGCTCCCAAGCCCGCCATGGCGACCTTCAAGAGCTTCACGGCCGACTTCAACCCTCCGACCGTCTCGATCTGGTCGGGACCGCGGCAGGGCACGACGATCCGGAATGCGACCCCGATCTTCCGGCTCAGATCGAGCGAGCCGGGCTCGACCTTCAAGTGCGGCTTCGGCCCGCAGGCGCTCGCCCCCTGCAGCTCGCCGGTCACCCCGCCGGAGCGGCTCGCCGACGGCACCCACAAGTTCGTGGTCCGTGCGATCGACGCGGCGGGCAACCTGAGCCCCGCCTTGGTTCGCTCCTTCACCGTCGACACCGCCGCCCCCAAGGCGAGGATCACGTCCGGGCCGGGGAACGGCGTCACCACTTCCAACGATTCGCCGATCTTCAAGTTCACCGCCAACGAGTCGCCGGTCAAGCTCCAGTGCCAGCTCGACGGCGGCGGGATGGCGGCCTGCTCGTCGCCCCACTCGGTCGGCCCGCTCGCCGACGGCCAGCACTCGTTCCAGGTCGTGGCGACCGACCGCGCCGGCAACGTCGGGCCGGTCGCGAGCCGGACCTGGACGATCGACACATCCGCGCAGGCGGGCAGCGCCTCGGCCTCCGAGCCGGCGAACTAGGTCGCCCGGCCCGATCGTCCAGAAACAGCGGCCACTGTCTCGCACCCCGAAAGCCCAGCCCCTACGCTGTCGCCAGGCGATGCGTATGGCAAGGGTTGATAGCCGGGGACAGTGGCGGGCCCTCGGCGCGGTTGTCCTGACCGCGCTCGGATGCCTCCTGGCCGCGCCGGCCGACGCGGGCGCGGTTCGCTCCGAGTTCTACGGGATCGTCCAGGGCCAGTTCCAGGCCGAGGGCCAGCTCGATTCGCAGGACCTCCAGGGGATGGCGAGCGCTCGCATCCGGACCGACCGCTTTCAGCTCGGCTGGAAGCAGATCGAGCCGAGCCGCGGCACCTATCGATGGGATGCAACGGACGCGTTCGTGGGGGCGCTGGCGTCCAAGGGCATCCGGGCTGTCCCGTTCGTCTGGGGATCTCCCTCGTGGGTCGCGAGCAGCCCGGGGCGCCCCCCGATCGACACCCCCGCCCACCAGCAGGCCTGGACCGAGTTCCTCCAGGCCGCGGTGGCGCGCTACGGACGCGGCGGAACCTATTGGGCCGGCCCCTACCACCAGGAGTTCGGCTCGAGCGCCACGCCCCTCCCGATCCAGGCCTGGCAGATCTGGAACGAGCCCAACCTGAAGAAGTTCTTCGACCCCTCGGGCTCGAACGCCCAGCTCGCCCAGAAGTACGGGACGCTTCTGAAGATCTCCCACGACGCGATCACCGCCCAGGACCCGGAGGCGCAGATCGTCCTGGCGGGAAATCCGGGCTATCCGCCGAGCGGCGGGCCGAAGGCCTGGGAGTTCCTCAACAGCCTCTATGACGTGCCGGGCATCAAGAACTACTTCGACGCCGCCGCGCTCCACCCGTACGCCTCAGACATAAAGCACGTCCAGATCGAGATCCAGAACGTGCGTGACGTGATGGACAACCACGGCGATCACGCGACCCCCTTGTGGATCACCGAGATCGGATGGGGCTCGGCGCCACCCGACAGGTACGGGATCAACCAGGGGCCCGAGGGGCAGAAGGAGAAGCTCTCGGGCGCATACAGGCTGATCCTCGGCCACCGAAACGCGTGGAACATCCAGCGCCTGTTCTGGTTCCTGTGGCGCGACCCCGATCCCTCGTCGGCGTTCGCGAACCGGTGCAGCTTCTGCGCCAGCGCGGGGCTGCACAAGTTCGATCGCAGCAACAAGCCCGCCTTCGCCCTCTTCAAGGGCTTCACGGCGGACACCAAGCCGCCCAACGCGACGATCCCCCAGGGCCCGGCGAACGGGACCACGATCAACAACCCGAGCCCGAGCTTCTCGCTGTCCTCGAGCGATCTCGGGTCGACCTTCGAATGCCACGTCGACGCGGCCCCGTTCACGCCCTGCAACCCCCGCTACACGACCCCCGCCCTCCCGGACGGCGGCCACGGCGTCTTCGTCAGGGCGATCGACCCGGCCGGCAACGTCAGCCAGATCAAGTCGCGTCACTTCACCGTCGACACGGTCCCGCCGACGATCGCGATCACGTCGGGGCCGGCGAACGGGTCGGCCACCTCGAACCCGAGCGCCTCGTTCAGCTTCGTGACGGACAACGGCGCGCTCACCTGCCAGCTCGACGCGGCCAGCTTCGCGTCGTGCACGTCGCCGTACGCGGTGTCGGGGCTGGCCGACGGCGTGCACACCTTCAAGGTCAAGGCGACCGACGAGGCGGGGAACACCCGCGTGGCCGCGTCCACCTGGACCGTCGACACCGTCGCCCCGACCGTGTCGATCACCTCGGGCCCCGCCCAGGACACCACCTCGCACGATCCGCGACCGTCGTTCGGGTTCGCGGCGAGCGAGTCGGGGACGACAATGGAGTGCCAGCTCGACGGCGGGGGCTTTCAGGCGTGCACCTCGCCCTTCACCGGGTCGGGCAGGCTGGCCGACGGGCTCCACACCTTCGACGTCAGGGCGACGGATCGAGCCGGGAACCTCGGCCCTACCACGACACGGAGCTGGACCGTGGACGCCCAGGTCGACGTCCGGATCACCTCCGGCCTCGCCTCCGGGTCGGTGACCAGCAAGCGGAGGCCGGGCTTCCAGTTCACCTCTTCGGACTCGCTCGCCACCTTCCGGTGCCGGATCAACGGCCCCGGCCACCCGTTCCACGCCTGCACGTCGACGGCGTCGGAGCCGTACCGGCCCGCCAAGCCGCTCGAGGACGGGTGGCACATGTTCAGCGTCAAGGCGCTCGACCCGCCCGACGAGAGCGAGGTGATCTCGAGGACGTTCAAGGTGGACACTCGCGCGCCGACTGCCCGGATCACCTCCGGCCCCGCGAACGGCTCGGCGTCCTCGGACCCGGCCCCATCGTTCGCCTTCACCGCCGACGAGGCGGGCTCCCACTTCCAGTGCCGACTCGACGCCAAGCCTTTCTCACCGTGTTCCTCGCCGCGCTCGATCGCCCCGCTGAACGACGGGGACCACGTGTTCGGCGTTCGGGCGATCGACGCCGCGGGGAACCGCAGCAAGCCCGAGGTCGTCGGCTTCACGATCGACACCGTCGCGCCCGGGCTGAAGATCAAGGGGCCCAGCGAGGTCAGGACGAAGGGCTCCAGGGCATCAGCCGCCTTCGACCTGAAGGCCTCCGAGGCGGTGTCGCGCCAATGCCGGGTCACCTCGAAGGGCTTCCAGCCCTGTCCCGAGCGCTATCGGACGCCGAAGCTCGCCACCGGCCCCCACGTCCTGAAGGTGATCGCCACCGATCGGGCCGGAAACGTGACCACGAAGCAAAAACAGTTCCGGATCGTGCAGACGACCAAGCGCGGCCGCAGGCACCGTTAGGCGGGGTCCGCGAAGCGGGAGCGGCTCAGGCGGGGCGGGAGCCGCCGGCCATCGCCGGCAGGATGACGACCGTGTCCGAGTCGGACACGGCGGTCTCGAGGCCGTCGAGGACTCGGACGTCCTCGTCGTTGAGATAGACGTTCACGTAGCGGTTCAGCTCGCCGTCGTCGGCGAACAGCTGGGCGCGAGTACCGGGGTGGGACTCGGCGACGGCCTCCAGGACGCCGCCCACGGTGGCGCCCTCGGCCGAGACCTCGGGATCGCCCCCCGTCTGGGAGCGCAGCACCGGTGGGATCTTCACGGTCGGCATCGTCGGGAGCCTAGTCGCTGGGGCGCGAGGCGGAGGCGCCGCTCTACGAGGTGGGGGTGGTGATGCTCCCGCCGCAGAACGCCTCGTAGTCGGGGAACTTCCCCATCTCCGACTCGGGGATCTCGGACGCGCCGTCGCCGCAGACCGGGCAGTCGGGGTCGCGCTTCACCTTCAGCTCGGTGAACCGCGTTCCGAGCGAGTCGTACAGGAGGAGACGGCCGATCAGCGGCTCGCCGATGCCGGCGGCCAGCTTGATCACCTCGTTCGCCTGAAGCAGGCCCATCACGCCCGCCATCACGCCGAGCACCCCGGCGGCACCGCAGCTCGGGGCCATCTCGGGAGGCGGGGGGACGGGGTAAAGGCACCGGTAGCACGGGCCCTCGTAGGGCATGAAGGTTGAGAGTTGGCCGTCGAAGGCGAGGATCGAGGCGGAGACGACCGGCTTTCGCAGCCGCACCGCGGCATCGTTGAGGAGATACCGGGTCGGGAAGTTGTCGGCTCCGTCGACCAGGATGTCGTAGCCCTCGATGATCTCGATGATGTTGTCGGCGTCGAGGCGGGTCCGATGCTCGACCACCTCGACGTCGGGGTTGAGGGCCTCGATCGAGAGCCGCGCCGACTCGGTCTTCGGCATCCCCACCCGCTCGGTGTTGTGGATCACCTGCCGCTGGAGGTTCGACTCGTCGACCACGTCGTCGTCGACGATCCCGAGCGTCCCGATTCCGGCGGCGGCCAGGTAGAAGGCCGACGGCGCGCCGAGCCCGCCGGCGCCGAGGAGGAGGACGCGCGAGTCGAGCAGCTTGAGCTGTCCCTCGACCCCGACCTCGGGGAGAAGGGTGTGGCGGGAGTAGCGCATCCGCTGCTCGGGCGTCAGGCCCTCGGCCTCGACGACGGGGAGACCGACCTCGCGCCACGCCTCGATGCCCCCGGCGACCGAGGCGACGTTCTCGTAGCCCAGCTCGCTGGTCAGGGTGTCCGCGGCGCGGGCGGATCGGCTGCCCACCCGGCACTGGAGCAGCAGGCGCGTGGAGCGGTCGGGGACGAGCTCCGGAATGCGCTCCTCGATCGCGTTCATCGAGACCAGCTTGGCCCCGTCGATGTGGGACTCGTCCCACTCGTGCGGCTCGCGGACGTCGATCAGCAGGGCGCCGTCCTCGGTGACCTCCCGGCGCGCGCTCGCAGGGTCGACCTCCTCGATCCTGCTCTTGACCTGCTCGATGGACTCAGTTGCAGTCGCCATGCCGAAATCAAAACTCCTAAATCTCGATCCGGATTTACTTCAAAAAGTATAGCGGCGCCGGGCGCCGCGGTCGCCGCAAGTGACCGGCCATCTGGCAGGCCGCAGCTCGGGACCGTCGACTATGCTCGCGCGGTGGAGGAAGAACGCGCGCGCGACCTGCTCGCCGCGGCACGCAAGCGGATCGAGGGCTCGCTCGCCGAGCTCGCGCAGGCCGAGGACCCGGATTCGGCCCAGTCCCCGGCCGACCAGGCTTCACATCTCGCCGATCGCGAGGTCGAGGAGGGCCTCGTCGGGACCCTGCGCGACGAGCTCGCGGCGATCGAGCGGGCCGAGGGTCGGCTCGCCGAGGGAACGTACGGCCGCTCGATCGAGAGCGGCGATGCGATCCCGGACGCCAGACTCGAGGCGCTCCCCTGGGCGGAGCGGACCGCACAGGAAGAGGGCCGCCGCGGCGGTTGACCGGATCGGTGAGCTCGGGCGCTAGCTGAGCGTCGGGCGCATCTGGCGGAGCCGGCGGACGCGCTCCTCGATCGGCGGGTGGGTCGAGAAGAGGCTTGCGATGCCCCCGCCGGCGAACGGTTTCACGATGTAGAGCGGCTCGGTCGCCTGGTTGACCTGCATCGGCATCGCCTTGGCCCCTTCCTCGAGACGAAGCAGCGCCGAGGCGAGCGACTCCGGGTTGCCGCAGATCTCCGCCCCCGTGGCGTCGGCCGAGTACTCGCGCTGCCGCGAGATCGCGAGCTGGATCAGGCTCGCCGAGATCGGCGCGAGTAGGAATAGCGCCAGGTTGGCGACCAGCCCCAGCGGGGAGTTGTTGTCGTCCCCGAACCAGAGCAGCGCGTAGGCGATCCAGGTGATCATCGCGCCGATCGCCGAAGCGACGGACTGGGTCAGGATGTCGCGGTTCCTGACGTGGCCCAGCTCGTGCGAGATCACGCCCCGCAGCTCGTCCTCGGAGAGCAGCTTGGTGATTCCCGAGGTGACCGCCACCGCCGAGTGGTTCGGGTTCCTGCCCGTCGCGAATGCGTTCGGCTGGTCGCTGGGGATCATGTAGAGCCGCGGCATCGGGAGGTCCGCCCGGGTCGTGAGCTCGCGAACCATCTGGTAGAGCTGCGGCGCGTCCGACTCGGAGATCGGCTTCGCGCCGGCGCTGGCGATCGCGATCTTGTCGCTGAACCAGTAGGCGACGAAGTTCATCAGCAGAGCGATGACCAGGAAGATCCCCGCTCCCTTGAGCCCGCCGATCGCCGCGCCGATCAGGACCAGGATCCCGCCCAGGGCGGCCATCAGGATCGTCGTCCTCAGCGCCGCCGCGAAGTTGGATTTGCGTGTCGTGGTCATGTTCGGTGTCCGCCTCGGCGCCCTCGAGGGTCGAGCGATCCATCCCTCGGGGGTCGAACGGTCGTCCAATGGTGCCACACCGCTCGCCTGGCGCTATGGGGCCTCTCCCCTATTCGACTAGGGGCCTCCCCCTAGCCCTAAACGCCCGGCGGTCCGCCCGAACCCCCGCAGCCACGCCCGCCCCCCGCCCACCCCGGCGCTGGCGCTCCCACCGCCCGCCCCACGCCCGCGCGGCCCACCCGGCCC
>JBOGZB010000095.1:0-6279 GCA_050697175.1 Solirubrobacterales bacterium
CGCGAACGGCGTCTGGTCGGTCGCCGAGGCGACCGCACGCCTGGCCGAGATGGAGCATCACGGGATCGAGCTGGCCGAGCAGCCGTCGGCCGACCTCGGCGGCCTCGCCGCCGTTCGCGCCGAGACCGGCGTCGAGATCGCAGCCGACGAGAGCGTCACGGGGCGAGAGGACGCGCGACGCGCGGTCGAGCTCGGGGCCTGCGGCCTTGCAACCGTGAAGCTCGCCAAGACGGGCGGGGTCGCCCCGGCCCGCGAAGTGGCAGCCGAGCTCCCCGTCTACGTGTCGAGCGCCCTCGACGGCCCGGTCGGGATCGCCGCGGCGGCCCACGCCGTCCAGGCGATCCGAGGCGATGGACGCCTCGCACCGATCGCCCACGGCCTCGCGACCCAGCTCCTGTTCGCCGAGTCGATCGCCTCGTCGGGGTGCGAGCTTCGCGACGGCTTCCTGCATCTCGGAGACCGACCCGGACTCGGGGTCGAGATCGACCGCGACGCGCTCGCCCGCCACGGCGTCTAGCCGGCGTCCCGCGGATCGCGGCGGCGGGTACGGTTCGCGCCGGTGGATCCCGCCAACCGCAACACGGCGCTCGCGTCGGCGATGGTCGAGGAGCTGGCGCGCTGCGGGCTGCGTCACGCGGCAGTCTGCCCGGGATCGCGCTCGACCCCGCTCGCGCTGGCGCTGTGGCGAGAGCCGGCTGTCGAGGTGACTGTGATCGTCGACGAGCGCTCGGCCGGTTTCTTCGCGCTCGGCGCCGCCCAGGCCGACCGCCTCCCCGCCGCGGTCCTCTGCACGTCGGGAACCGCCGCGGCCAACCTTCACCCCGCCGTCTGCGAGGCCGACGAGGCGGGCGTCCCGCTGATCGTGCTGACGGCCGACCGGCCGCCCGAGCTTCGGGGGATCGGCGCCGGCCAGACGATCGACCAGCTGAAGCTCTACGGATCGGCACCGCGCTGGTTTTGCGAGCTCGGCACCCACGATGCCGACGATTCCGGGCTGCTCCACTTCCGCTCGGTCGCCTGTCGCGCCTTTGCCGCCGCGCAGGGGGACCCGAGGCCCGGCCCAGTCCACCTGAACGTCGCGTTCCGCGATCCCCTCGGGCCCGAGCCGCACCCCGAGAACGTCACGGCCCGCTCGCCGCTGGCGCTCGAGGGACGCGGCGAGCGTCCGCTGGTCGGCGTCGCGTCGGAGCCGCCGCGCGCCGGCGAGCAGCTCCTCGGCGAGCTCGCGGAGCGGATCGGGGGATCGTCGAAGGGGGTGATCGTCTGCGGTCGACAACTCGATTCGGGACTGGCCGCGCCGGTGGCCGAACTCGCCTCCTCGGCCGGGTTTCCGATCCTCGCCGAGCCCACCTCGCAGATTCGGCTCGGCCCGCACGACCGCGATCTCGTCGTCTGGCCCTACGACTGGATCGCGCGTGCCCGGCCCGCTCGACTCGAGCCCGAGGTCGTGGTGAGGTTCGGGGACATGCCGACCAGCAAGGCCCTTCGCGGCTGGCTGTCCGCGATCCCCGACCTGCTCCAGGTGGTCGTCGATCCCGCGTTCGGCTGGAACGAGCCGTCGAACCGGGCCGAGACCGTGGTTCGAGCGGAGTGCCGGTCCGTTGCCACGGGGCTCGCCTCCCGGCTGTCGGCGGGCGACCAGGACTGGCGCGACGCATGGATCGAGGCGGGTCGGCTCGCCGCCGCGGAGATCGACGCCGTGATCGCCGCCGCGCCGGCGCCGTCCGAGCCCGGCGTCCACGCCGCCCTCTCCCGCCTCTACCGCGACGGAGACTTCGTCTACACGGCGTCGTCGATGCCGATCCGCGACCAGGAGGGCTTCGTGCCCACGAGCGGCACCGGCCTCACCTTCCTTTGCAACCGCGGCGCGAACGGGATCGACGGGCTGATCTCGTCGGGAATCGGCGCGGCGCTCGCGAGCGGGCGCCCGACCTGGGTGATCACGGGCGACCTCGGCCTGCACCACGACTCGAACGGGCTCGCAACACTGCGCGATTCGGCGCCGCCGGTCCGGATCGTGGTGCTGAACAACGACGGCGGCGGGATCTTCGAGTTCCTGCCCCAGGCCGATCAGCTCGACCGCACCGAGTTCGAGGCCCTGCTGGGGACGCCGACGGGAATCGACCCGGCCAAGGTCGCCGCGGCACACGGCTTGGACCACACGCGGGTCACCGACGTCTCGCAGCTCGATGCCGCCTCCCAGCGCACCGGCGTGATCGAGATCCCGATCGATCGAAGGCGAAACGTCGAGCTCCACCGCCAGGTCGCCGAGCGAGTCGCCGCGGAGCTCGGCGCGCAACTGGCCTGAAGGACATCCGACAAGGAGGAATGCAGATGCCGCGCACTTTCGAGACTCAACGCGAGGGCCGGGTGCTGACGGTCCGGTTCGACAACCCGCCGCTCAACTTCATGGATCGGGTGATGGTCGCCGAGCTCGACGGGCTGCTCGACAGCCTTCAGGACGATCGGTCGATTGGATCCGTCGTGCTGACCGGAAAGCCCCAGGGGATGTTCATCACCCACTACGACGTCGAGGAGATCCTCAGGGGCTCCGAGGGAGTCGGGCGGAGCATGTCGGCCGGCGTCGCAGGCGCGACGCTTCAGACCGTGGACGGCGTGGCCCGCCTGCCGGGCGCCCGCGCCGCGCTGGGGCGCACGCTCGCCTCGGGACTGCTCGAGCTGAAGCTCATGCACGACGTCCTGACCCGGATGCAGCGCATGGACAAGGTGTTCATCGCATCGATCAACGGGCCCGCGCTGGGCGGCGCCTGCGAGATCTCGCTCGCCTGCGACCTGCGCTACATGGCCGCTGAAGCCGAGGTGATTGGGCTGCCCGAGATGACGCTCGGCTTCTGTCCCGGCGGCGGCGGCACCCAGCGCCTCTCGCAGATCCTCGGCCCCTCGCAAGCGCTCGAGATGATCCTCGAGGGTCGTCCGTTGACCCCCGCCGAGGCCCGGGAGCTCGGCCTCGTTCACCGAGTCGTCGCCGAGCGCGACCTGGCCGCCGAGTCGCGGGCGGCGGCCGAGCGCCTTGCCCGCCGTGCCCCGCTCTCGGTCGAGGCGGCGAAGCGGGCGATCCTCGAAGGGTCCACGAAGCCGCTCGAGGACGGCCTCGCCGTCGAGCGCAAGTGGTTCATGGCGACGGTCTCCCAGCCGGCCGCTCGACGCGCGATGCGCGCATACGCCGAGCGCCTTCGCTCCGCGGGGCCGCCGTGGGCGGACCCCGAGGAGCGGGCGACGTGGCAGGACGGGACGGCGGTCGACCTGGTCAGCGAAGGCTGAGCGGGCTCACCCGGCCAGAAGGGGCAGGGTCGCCTCGAGCTTGAGCTCGGTCTCGGCGAGCTCGGCGGCGGGCTGCGAGGCGGCGACGATCCCTCCGCCGGCGTAAAGGTGCGCGGTGCGGTCACGCAGCAGGGCACTTCGAAGGGCGACGCAGAACTCGCCGTCCTCGGCCGCGTCCATCCAGCCGACCGGTCCGGCATACCAGCCGCGATCGAGGCCCTCGAGCTCGGCGATCACCTCGAGCGCCCGGTCTCGGGGCTCGCCGCCGACCGCTGGGGTCGGGTGGAGGATGCCCGCCAGCTCGATCGCCGAGCGCGGCTCGGAGAGCTGGGCGTGGATCGGGGTCGCCAGATGCTGGATGTTCGCGACCTTGACGACCCCCGGCTCGGGCGCCGCCTCGACCCACACCGAGTGCGACCTGAGGGTGCGCTCGATCCGGCCGACGACGATCTCGTGCTCGCGACGGTCCTTGGCGGAGCGACGGAGCTGCTCGCCGAGGTGGTCGTCAACAGACGGGTCGGCGCTCCTGCGGGTCGAGCCGGCGAGAGCAACCGTGGTCGCGCCGGCTCCGCTCCGGCGAACCAGGAGCTCGGGGCTCGCGGCGAGGAAAGCGGCGTCGGGCGAGCCACAGCAGACGCAGAAGCAGGACGGGAACTGCTCGCGAAGGGCGCCATAGAGCGCCGCGGCGTCGTGGGCCCGCGGGGCCTGGACGACGACCTCACGGGCGAGCACGACCTTGTCGAGCTCGCCGGCGCGGATCCGCTCGACTGCGCGCGATACCGATTGCTCGAAGCGCTCCGGCGGCAGCGCGCTGGCGATCCTCACCGCCCCGGTGGGATGCGGGTCGGCCATCGGCAGGCCGCCGTCGCGCAGGGCGCCGACGCGGGCCTGGAGGCGTGCAACGGTCGCCTCGGGATCGGCCCCCTGGCCGGCGAGAGCGCAGAGCGTCAGGTTGGCACTGCCTCCTGACCTGTGGATCGAGAGCTCCGGCATGACGAGAAGCGCCGGCGGAAAGGTCGACCACTGTGGATCCGACCCGCCATCGGGCGCAAACGAGAACCCACCCACCCATACGGGTCCGGCGCCGGCCGGAAGCCCCGATGGCTCGTCGGCGAGCCGGTCGCGGGTTATTCGGACACACGAGGCGACCGCATCCCCGAAGCGATCGCGCCCGCGCGAGACGACGTCGTGGGCGACCCCGAGCGCCGCGATCGCCAAGCCGTCACGGTCCGGCTCCTCCCAGCAGAACCACCGGTCCCCGGCAAGGCGGGCCCCGAACACCGCGGCGCTCGGATCCTCCATCTCCACGGGCACCGTGACGCTCACCAACCGCCGCCCCTCCCCCGCCTTGGCGAGCAACGCCTCCAGCGAAGCGAGCGCTGGGTCCGCACTAGCGACGAAGTCGCGGTTCACGCGTGTGGACCTGCCGCCACTGCTGAAGCGTAACCCTGCGGCGGCGGAGCCGCAGGTGAGCAGCCGCCGGTTTATTGGGCGCGGTTCACGCGTGTGGACCTGCCGCCAACCCTAACCCGGCGGCGGCGGAGCCGCAGGCGAGCAGCCCCGAAGTTATTCCTACTGGTCTGGGCGCGACCGCGAGATCGCCACTTCGCCGGTCCGCGCCATCTCGATCAGGCCGTGGGGGCGGACCATGCGCTCGAACGCGTCGACCTTTTCGCTCGATCCGGTCACCTCGATGGTCAAGGTGCGACGCGAGACGTCGACGATCTTGGCGCGGAAGATCTCGGCGAAGTGCATGATCTCGGCGCGGCTCTCCACCGTCGCCTGGACCCGGAACAGCGCCATCTCCTTGGAGATCGTCTGACCCGGCTCCATGTCGCGGATCTTCAGCACGTTGACCAGCTTGTGGAGCTGCTTCGTGACCTGGTCGATCGGGTGGACCGCCCCGTCGAGCGTCAGCGTGATCCGAGAGACGTCCGGATCGTCCGTCGGACCCACCGCGAGCGTGTCGATGTTGAAGCCGCGCCGGCTGAACAGGCCGGCGATCCTGGCCAGGACGCCGGGCTTGTTCTCGACCAGCAGCGAGATGAGGTGTTTCCGGCCGCTCAACGCACGGCTTGCCTCGAGGTCCTCGAGCTTGATCAGATCCGGGGTTCCGGCTTCCATCTCGTGCCCTCGGCCCTCAGCCCACCATGTCCCTGGCGGCGGCACCCGCCGGGATCATCGGGAAGCAGTTCTCGGTCGGCGAGACCTGAACGTCGAGCAGCACAGGGCCGTCGGCCTCGAGCGCCTCACGCATCGTGTCCTTGAGCTCTTTCTTGTCGGCGCAGCGCATCGCCGTCCAGCCGAACGCCTCGGCCAGCTTCACCCAGTCGGGGCTTGCGCCCAGCTCGACCGACGAGTAGCGGCCGTCCCAGAACAGCTCCTGCCACTGGCGGACCATCCCCATGTAGCCGTTGTTCATGAGGAAGACCTTGACCGGGATGTCGTGGACCGCCGCGGTGGCCATCTCCTGACAGACCATCACCAGGCTTCCGTCGCCGGCCAGGCAGACGACCTGGTCGTCGGGGCAGGCCACCTTGGCGCCGATCGCCGCCGGCAGGCCGAATCCCATCGTCCCGAGCCCCCCGGAGTTGATCCACTGGCGGGGCCTCGAGAAGTGGTAGTACTGCGCCGCCCACATCTGGTGCTGGCCGACGTCCGAGGTGATGATCGCCTCGCCGCCCGTGGCCTCGTAGATCGCCTCGACCATGCGCTGCGGCTTGATCTCCGAGTCCTCGCTGTCGTCGTAGCGCAGCGGGAACTTCTCCTGCCAGCCATGGATGCGCTGCCACCAGGCCTCGAGCCGCGAGCTGTCGGGCTCGAGCGCGCGGTACTCGCGCGTGAGCTTGGGCAGCACCTTTCCGACGTCACCCACGATCGGGATGTGCGCCGGCACGTTCTTCGAGATCTCGGCCGGGTCCACGTCGATGTGGATGAACTTCGCCCGCGGGGCGAACTCGGAGAGCTTGCCGGTGATGCGGTCGTCGAAGCGGGCGC
>JBOGZB010000096.1:0-9193 GCA_050697175.1 Solirubrobacterales bacterium
CGTCGATGATCTCGTTGCAGAGATCGATGCATTCGTCGCAGATGTAGACGCCTGGGCCGGCAATCAGCTTCTTGACTTGGCGCTGCGACTTCCCGCAGAAGCTGCACAGAAGCTGTTCGTTGGAGTCCGTTGGGCGTGCCAAGAGGTCTCCCCTTTCGATGGCGCGGCCCGCGTCCTGGCACTCAGGTTACGACACGCGGGCCCTCTGACTGGTCGGTGCTGTGTTACTCGGCCGGGCGTTCCGTCCCTTCAAGCGCCCGACGACTTGCAGCGCCGGTTTGACCGCGGACCGGAGCGGCGATACCCTCGGAACGACCGCCGAGGTTCGGGAAGCAGCACGCGCAAAGTCCGGGGAGAAGGTCGTGAGAAGCAGGATTCTCTGGGTCGCAGCGATCGTCCTATCGGCGCTCTCGGCGACGGCGCTGGGAGCCGGCGCGAGCACCTACCGCGGCAAGATCGCGGGTGACGGGGTGATGCACTTCAGGGCCCACGTCGCCAAGGGCGCGATCGTCGACGTGACCGCGCTCGGGTGGAAGCGCCTCATGATCGACTGCAAGGAGGGGAAGTTCGCGTTCCGGGGCGGGTTCAAGCACCGCCGCTTCGCCGTCGAGGGGTCGGAGTTCCACGGCAGCGGCTCGGGCGGGGGCGCTTATGTATCCCATGCCCGCGTCACCGGGAGCTTTCGAAAACACGGGGCCCGGGTCAGCGGCACCGTTCGGGTCCACGGCGACCTGGACTCCCATCACACCAACTGCGACTCCGGCGTCAAGCGCTGGAGCGCGCATCGCCGCTGAGCCCGAGCTCCGAGGCTCGACGCCCAAGCACATCAAGCCGCCTCAGTGGTGCTCGATGACCTGGTCGACGATGTTGTACTCCATGGCCTCCTCGGCGCTCATGAAGTAGTCACGCTCGGTGTCCTTGGCGACCTTCTCGAGCGGCTGCTTGGTGTGCTTGGCGATGATCTCGTCGAGGCGCTTTCGGATGTCGATGATCTCGCGGGCGTGGATCTCGATGTCGGTCGCCTGACCCTGGAACCCGCCGGTGACCTGATGGATCAGGATCTTGGAGTTCGGGGTCGTCATCCGCTTGCCGGCCGCGCCGCCGGCCAAGAGCAGCGCGCCCATGCTCATCGCCACCCCGACGCAGATCGTCTGCACGTCGGGCTTGATGTACTGCATCGTGTCGTAGATCGCGAGGCCGGCGTAGACCGAGCCGCCGGGCGAGTTGACGTAGATCGATATGTCCTTGTCGGGGTCCTCGGACTCGAGGTGGATCAACTGGGCGACCACGAGGTTCGCGATGTCCTCACTCACCGGGGTCCCGAGGAAGATGATCCGCTCGTTGAGCAGGCGCGAGTAGATGTCGAAGGCGCGCTCTCCGCGCGAGGTCTGCTCGACGACCATTGGGACGAGAGGGCTCATAGCGCGGGCAGTCTAGTGGAGCGGGCTCACCGGCCCGCTTGACCGGGGTCGCCCGGCGTCCAAAGGCCACCCTCCCCGGCGTCCTCGTCGGCCTTCTCCGCCTTCTCCTCCTTCTCGGGAGTCCAGAGGCGCTCGCGCGCCGCCGCCTTCTCCTGGGCGATGGGGGTCGCGGCATCGGCGATCAGATCGGCCGCCTTGCGAAGCCGGAGCTCCTCGACCAACAGCCCTTCGCGCCCGCCTGCGCGCAGGCGCTCCAGGAGGCGCTCGGGGGGGTCGCCCTCCTCGCCCGGGCTCAGCGCCTCCAGCATCTCGGGCTCCGTCACCTCGATCGCCTCGGCGTCGGCCACCGCCGCCAGCGTCGCCTCTCGGCGTATCGCCCGTTCGGCGTCGGACTCGAGCTGGGTCACCATCTCCTCTCGCGACTTGTCCTGCATCTGGAGGTAGGACTGGGGGTTGATCCCTCGCCCCGAGAGGGATCGCTCGAACCGCTCCCACATGTCGTGGGCGCGGGCGTGAACGAGCTCCTTGGGGATCTCGATCCGAGCCTCCGCGGCCGCCGCGTCCACCGCGGCCTCGCGAAACTCGTTGTCGGCCCGAGCCTCGAGGGCCTCGGCGATGCGGCGTCGAAGCTCGTCGCGAAGCTCGGGCAGCGTCTCGAACTCCGACGCCTCGGCGGCGAACTCGTCGTCGAGATCGGGGAGGTTCTTCTCACGGACCTCCTTGACGTCGACCTTGAAGCTCCCGGTCTTGGCGGCCAGGCTCTCGGGCTGGTGGTCGTCGGGGAAGCGGACCTCGACCGTGACCTGGTCTTCGGCCGACGCGCCGGCGAGCGCCCGGTCGAACTCGGGGAGCAGGCTCTCGGCGCCCAGCTCCACCATCAGGTCGGTCGCCTTGGAGCCCTCGAACGGCTCGCCGTCCGCCGTTCCGTCGTAGTCGATCACGAGCAGGTCGCCCTCCCGGGCGGCGCGGTCGACGGGATCGAGGCTGGCAAACCCCTCGCGGAGGCGGTCGAGCTCCGCGTCGATCATCTCGTCGGGGACCTCGGCCTCGGTGCGGCCGACCTCGAGCCCCTTGTACTCCCCCAGCGTCGCCTCGGGCCGGACTGCGACCTCGACCGAGAACGCGAGCTCCTCGCCGGCCCCGGGCAGCGAGGGGACGTTCAGCTCGGGCTCGCCGACCGGCGAGATCCTCGCATCTATGAGGGCTCGCTCATACCAGTCTGGAAGCGAGTCGCGAAGCGCCTGCTCGAGCACGGCGTCGCGGCCGATCCGCTGGATCACGAGCTGCGCAGGGACCTTTCCCTTCCGGAATCCGGGCATCTTCATCTCGCGCGCCATCCCGGCCGCGGCGCGCTCGACCCCGCGCTCGACGAGCTCGGGCTCGATCGCGACGTCGACCCGGACGCGGGAGTCGCCCAGCTCGGTGACGGCGGTCTTCATCGACGGCCCAGCTTATTGGCCGCGCTCTTTCCGATCACCTCGACGAAGTCCCACACGAACGCCACCAAGCGCCCGACCGGCCCGGTGACGAGCCAGGAGAGGAACCGGTCGCGAAAGCTCAGGCCGTTCATGTGCGCTCGGCGATCATCGAACCCGTATCTGATCAACGATCGCCGATCGACGCGGCGTGATCAGGATGAACGGGCGCTCCGGGTGGGGCCGCGCGGAGCCGTTAAAGCCACTTGATCCGCTTGAAGAAGCGATAGAGCAGCACGGTCGCCGTGAACATGACCACCAGGGCTATCGGGTAGGCAAAGCGGTAGGTGAGCTCGGGCATGTGCTCGAAGTTCATCCCCCAGATCGAGGCGAAGAAGGTCGGCACCGCGATGATCGCCGCCCAGGCCGAGATCGCCTGGACGACCTCGTTCTGGCGGACGCTGACCAGCGACAGGTTCGCCTCCAGGATCGAGGTCAGGAGCTCACGCTGGGAGTTGATCTGCTCGTCGATCCGCCGGCCGCGGCCCAGGACCTCACGAAAGAAGCGACGCAGCTCTTCGGGCATCTGGGGGAAGGCCCCGCGCTCGATCGCTTCGAGCGACGGCAGGAGCGGCGCCACCGCCCGATGGAACTCGATCACCTCGCGCTTCAGGAAGTAGATCCGCTGGGTGGACTCGGCCCCGCCCTCGAACACGGCCTGCTCCACCTCCTCGATGTCGTTGTCGATCCCGCCGATCACCGGCTCGTAGTCGTCCACCACCTGATCGAGGATCGCCCAGACGACCGCGGCGGGACCGGCGTCGAAGAGGCTCGGGTGCTCCTTTTCCAGATGGTTGCGGGCCGGCTGAAGGTTGGCCGCCTCCCCGTGCCTGATCGTGATCACGTAGCCCGGCCCGAGGAAGACGTGGATCTCTCCGAAGTGGACCTCCTCCTCGGCGTCCTCATACCAGGCTGTCTTCACGACGCCGTAGAAGTGGTCGCCGTGGTCGTCGAGCTTCGGGCGCTGATGGACTTCGGACGCCTCCTCGACGGCGAGCTGGGGCACGTCGAAGGCACGCGTCGCCGTCGCGACCTCCTCCGCCGTCGGGTCCTTCATGCCGAGCCAGACGAAGCCCATGCCCGTGTTCACGCACTCCCGAGCGCGCTCGAGGCTCAGAACGGAATCGTTCTGGCGCTGACGATCCTTGTAGTAGGCGCAATCGACGATCATCGGCGTCCAGTGGGACGGGACCTGGGTGTGCGTTCAGCGCCCAGGCACGCGTTCCTGCCACCGAACCTTCCGGGAGCGTCCCCAAGCTCCTAGCTCGTCCGCCGCTCCGAGCGCGAGCGGCTCGAGAACCTGCGTTGCGTCTTCGGGCCCCCAGGCCCCGCTCGGCATGGGGGCCCGGGGCGCGTTTGAGTCAAGCGGGCCCAGGCGGTACAACCCGGCGATCGGGTCAAGGAATGAAACCATCCGCCGATAGAGGGGTTGTGTGGACTGGCCGGGGGCGCCTTCGTTTGCTCGTCGGGGCGAGCGAAGGCGCGACGTTGTTCGCGCTCTGCCTCGCGGTCCTCGCCGGCCCCGCGAACGCCGCCGCACCGCCCACGGTCAGCGGCTGCTCGGCCTTCCCCGCCTTCACGGGCTCGGCCACCGCTCCGTCGGCGGCCAACCAGACGGCCTGGAACCAGGACGTCTCGAAGGCGCCGGTCTCGAGCCGGTCGAGCGCCTACGTGAACGCGATCACCGGGCTGGGTGGGAACCAGGTCGTCCACCCGGACTTCGGCGGGGGCGGGGCCTACGGGATCCCGTTCACGAGCGTCGGGGCGAACCAGGCCGATGTCGCAGTCAAGGTCACCTCATATCCAGGCCAAAGCGACTTCGGGCCCGCGCCGATCCCGGCCAACGCCCCGGTCGAGGGCGGCTCGGACCGCCATGTCCTCGTCCTTCAGCGCCAGACGTGTGACCTGTTCGAGATGTACGGAGCTCACTACCTGGGCGGATCCGGGCACCGCTGGAGCGCCGCGTCAACGGCCCGCTTCGACCTCGGTTCGACCGGACTGCGCCATGACGGCTGGACGTCCGCCGATGCGGCCGGACTGCCGATCTTGCCCGGCCTGGTCCGCTACGGCGAGGTGAGCCGCGGCTCGGTGCGCCACGCGATCCGCGCCACCTTCTCCGAGACCCGCCGCGCCTACATTCACCCGGCGACCCACTACGCCTCGGATCAATGCAACCGGAACCTCCCCCCGATGGGCCTCCGGATGAGGCTCTCGAGCACCTACTTCCACGACAACCTCGCCCGCTTCCCCGCGGACAGCCAGTCGCGGGTCATCTTCAAGGCGCTCTACCACTACGGGATCATCAACGCGGACAACGGGGGCACGGGCTCGAACTGGTTCATCACCGGCGCCCGGTCAACCCACTGGAAGGACGGCGATCTCAACCGGCTGAAGAGCGTGCCCGGCAGCGCCTTCGTCGTCGTGAATTCGCAGGCGCCCGTCAAGACCCCCTGCTGACCTAGTCCGACCTAGTCGCCGCCTCCCGACCGCGCGTGTCGACTTACGACGGCATATCCGGCGCGAGTCGACAGGCAGCGCAAGCGGGGCCGCGCGTCCGCCGGCCGTGTAGGCGACGCGAGCGTCTTCGGGGCGGTGAGGGGAAGGCGGCGCGAGGGCTGGGTCGTCCCCCGCGCGCACCGTCACGCGCACACCCCCCGTCAACTCTTCACGCGTCGAAGGCGCGGGCCATCCGTGAAGGATTGACCGTTCCATGGGCGGTCAATCCTTCACGCGCCGATGGATGCGCCACGTCTGAAGAGTTGACGGCAGCTTGCTTCGGGCGCTCCCGCCCAGCCAAGAGCCGCCCCGCACCGCAGAAGCGCTGACAGCGCACCCACCTCCACCGTCCCCCTACCCAGCCGAGAAGCGCCACACGCCCGCGAAGCGCGGACGGAGCCCGCTCGCCATCGCAGCGAGCTCACGGTGGGTGCCTGGACGGGCCCCGCTCGCCATCGGTCCGTGCGCGCAGCGAGCTCACCGTGGGTGTCTGGACGGAGCCAGCCCATCATGGGTGCCTGGACGGAGGCCGCTCACCAACAGCGGCCTCGCATCGCGGCCCGCTAGCTGAAGCTGACCTTGACCGGCTCGCGGTCGGCTTCGTCGGCGATCTCGAAGAACTCCTTGGCCTGGAAGCCGCGGGAGTTCGCGATCGCCGAGTTCGGGAACGTCTGGATCTTCGTGTTGTAGGCCTGGACGTTTGAGTTGTAGATCCGGCGCGAGGCCTGGATCTCGTCCTCGATCTCGGTCAACTCGCGCGAGAGCTGCTGGAAGTTCTCGGTCGCGCGGAGCTCCGGATAGTTCTCGGCCACCGCGCGCAGGTCCGTCAGGGCGGCCGTCAGCTGGGCCTCCTTCTGCCCGGAGTCGGCCGGGGTCTGGGCGGACATCGCGTCGGCGCGGGCCTTGGTGGTCTTCTCGAAGACGGTGCTCTCGTGGGTCGCATAGCCCTTCACCGTCTCGACCAGGTTGGGAACCAGATCGTGGCGGCGCTTCAGCTGCACGTCGATGCCCGACCAGGCCTCGTCGCAGCGGTTGCGGGCGCCGATCATCGAGTTGTTGACCCCGATCAGGATCAGGACCAGCAGGACGATCAGCACGACGATGACGATCACGGCGATCATGGGCGTCAGCTTAAAGCACCGCGTCGCGGATCCGACCTACACGGCCCCTTCGAGCCGAAGCAGGAAGCGCTTCATCTCGGGGCCCCCGCCGTAGTTGCCGATCTCGCCCCCGGCTCGGATCACCCGGTGGCACGGGACGACGATCGGGAGCGGGTTCGAGCCCAGAGCGGTCCCGGCGGCCCGCGATGCCCGCCGGTTGCCGGCGCTCTCGGCGGCGTCGCCGTAGGTGATGACCTCGCCGTACGGGACCCTCGCGGTCGCCCGCAGCACCCGGCGGTAGAACCCCGCGTGGGTGAGGCGCCAGTCGAGCGCCAGCTCGAAGTGGTCGCGGCGGCCCTCGAAGTACTCGTCGAGTTCGCGGCGGACCGGGTCGAGACGGGCCGGGTACTCGAGCACCCGCGGCGAGAGGTCCTCGGCGAGGTCGCCCACCACTCGGTCTAGGTCCTCGCTGGGGAGCGCCAGGCGGACCAGGCCGCGCGGCGTCGCGGCGACCAACGCCGGCCCCAGGGGGGTGTCGACCTTCGAGTAGGCGACGTCCAGCAGTCCCTCCTCGTCGGCCCTCCTCACCAGTCGTTCGACGAACTCGCTCACCGCGCCATCTCCTTCAAGTCGCTCTCACTCGCCCGCAACTTCTTGAGCCCCTCGTGGACGTTTCGACGCGCCGCGTCCTCGGAGGTCCCCAGCGCCTCGCCGACCTCCCGGTAGCGCAGGTCGACGGCGAACCGCAGCACCACGGCGGCCCGCTGCCCGGGGGGAAGTCCGGCGACCGCCGACCAGATCGCACTGTGCTCGGCGCTCATCCCGAGCCCTGAGCCTCCGGCCGACGAGGCACCCCCCGCGTCGACGAGCTCCGCGGGATCGGCGACTGGCAGGGCGCCCCGCTCGCGCGCTCGGTGGTGGTCGATCGCCTTTCGCCGCGCGATCGTCAGGACCCACGCCCGCAGGTTCGTCGCCTCGGCGCGCGGGTAGGCCCGAAGTGCCGCGAGAAACGTGTCTTGGAGGCAGTCCTCGGCGTCATTGGGTCCGACCATCCCGCGCAGGAAGGCGCGGACCGACGCCAGGTGCTCGTCGAGGAAGACCTGAAACGGGGGCGGTGCCTGGGCCATTGCGATCATCCAACCAGACAAACGCCGCAGCGCCGCGAAACGTGAGGTCGTCGGCGAATCAGCACCGGCCCGACGGCGCCCCTCGGCCCCTTACTCGCGGTCGCCGGAGCGCACGAACGCCTCGAGCCCCTGAACCCGCACCAGGTCACCCTCGGGCAGGCTCACGTAGACGCCGCCGTCGCGGTCGAGCCGGCGGCGCGGGTTCATCAGCACGATCCCCGAGAAGCGACCCTGCTCGTCATAGCGCAGGAAGTCGGACTCGGGGGTCTCCTCGCGACGGCCCGTGCGGGGACGCCCGATCGCCGCATAGAGCACGTCGCTCGGCGGGTCGTAGGTGACGTGGGAGAACGTGTAGCGACCCGCTCGAAGGCTCACTCGCCTGAGGCTAGCGAGCCCCCAGGGGCTCAGCGGCCGTGCGCCTGGATCTTGAGCGGCGAGGCCATCTGGCCCGCGCGGGTCGACGCCGTGTGGGCGCCCATGGCGGGTGATCCGAAGTAGAGCGTCCGGGTGTCGGTCACGTGGGCCGTGGTGCCGTTTCGGGGGTCCGTGTTCGGGATCGCGCTGGTCACCTGGACGCCGCTCGATCCGTAGGCCGCCCGGTCGCCGGTGCACTGCGTCTCGGTCCCGCCGCCGGGGGAGCTGTCGTCGAGGTAGTACCCGGCCAGGGTCAGCGGCGTGTCGCTCTGGAACGAGTGCACGATCGCGAGGCCTCCCTGCGGGCCCGCGACCTGCTCCCAGGTCGGGGCGCCGGCGTTCGGGCTGTCGGGCACCCCGTTGATCCGGATCCCGCTCTGGTTGAAGTCGTTTCGGTAGGTCATCCCCGAGGCAGCCGGCGAGTAGTCGAAGAAGTCCATGACCCCCGGGATCGGGTGGACTCGCAGGAACGTCGTGATGTCCTCGCGGCGGTCGTAGAAGACGTTCTGGCGCTCGGTGTAGGGACCGCTGTTGGCGCCGACGTAGGTGCGGATCGCCCGTACCGGCCCGCTCTTGTTGATCACGAACGCGCCCTCGGCGGCCGAGAACGTGTCCTCGCTGCGCACGCAGTTGCCGGGCGCGAACAGGTTCTTGTGGCGATCGAGGATGTCGACACCGCTCGACCCGCCCGAACGCAGGTGGAGCTGATCGTCGATCCAGCGGTCGGAGAAGTGCTGGTCGAAGTAGGGCGAGTGAATCGTCGAGTTCTCGGGATTGGGCCCGGACGCGGTGTCGTAGGTGCCCTTGTAGGCGCCCGAGAGGAGGTCGAAGTCGTACTTGACGTAGCTCTTGCCGGCGGACGGGCTGCGCGTGCCGTCACTTCGGAACAGGTACAGGTAGCCGACCGGTCCCGCGACCAGCGGGTCGCGCACCTGAACCTCGACGCCATCTCCCGTGGTGCGCGAGGGCACCGAGCCCGCGGGCGCTTTCGAGCCCGAGTCGCGAGACATCATCGCGACCTCGTCGTTGCCGTCGAGGCTCGGGTTCGGGTCAGGGCCGATGAAGGTGTTCGGGTCGGTGTAGGTGAGCGCCTTGACCCCGGCCGGGCCCTGGTCGTAGGCGGAGCCGAGGTCGAGCATCGCCCGCTCGTCGACCTGCAC
>JBOGZB010000097.1:0-4501 GCA_050697175.1 Solirubrobacterales bacterium
TCAGGTTCGTCTTCGCGAAGTCCGCCACGAGAAGAAGATTAGGGAGCGGCGCCAGCCGGCACCGCGACTTCGGGGCGACGGCCCTAGGATCGTCATATGAAGGCCGCGGTGATATACGAGAACGGCCCTCCGGAGGTGCTCCGCTACGAGGACGTCGCCGACCCTGACTGCCCCGACGGCTGCGTGCTGATCGACGTCGAGGCGATCAGCATCGAGGGCGGGGACCTGCTGGCCCGGGCAGGGTCGCCGCCGCCGTCGGTCCCGCACATCGTCGGATACCTCGCCGCCGGCACGGTGGTCGAGGTGGGTGCCGGGGTCGAGGACCGGGCGGTCGGCGACCGGGTCGTGACCCTGAACATGGCGGGCTCCCACGCGTCCAAGCGGGCGGTCCCCGCGATCTCCACATGGGCGATCCCAGGCGGGCTGGAAGCCGCCGTCGCGGCGTGCGTCCCGGTCGCGATCGGGACCGCTCAGGAGTGCCTGTTCACCGCCGGCAACCTCCAAGCTGGGCAGACGGTCCTGATCCAAGCGGGAGCAGGGGGCGTCGGGATGGCCGCGATCCAGCTCGCAAAGCACGCAGGCGCGACCGTGATCTCGACCGCGTCGAGCGATTCCAAGCTCGAACGCCTGAAGGAGTTCGGGCTCGATCACGGGATCAACTACGCCGCTCAGAACTTCGTCGAGCGAGCTCGAGAGCTGACCGACGGGCGCGGCGTCGACCTGATCGTCGACTCGGTCGGCGGCCAGACCCTGGTCGACGGAATCGGTGCGCTCGCCTACCGCGGGACGCTCGTCAGCGTCGGGGTGGCGGGCCGCGCCGGCTCGAGCGTCGAGGCGCGCGAGCTGTGGGGCCAGAACAACACCCTGCGCGGCGTCTTCCTCGGTGGGGCGCTGCTGACCGAGTACCCCCGTGTCCACGCGATGATCGCCGACCTGTTCGAGCGAGTCGCGAGCGGCGAGGTGCGGGTCGAGATCGACCGGACGTTCTCGCTCGCCGATGCCTCCGCCGCGCACGCCTACATCGAGAGCCGGCAGGCCTTCGGTCGAGTCGTGATGACGCCCTAGAACGTCACGACGCGGCGACCTCGCCAACGAACTCCCGGAAGACCTCCAGGTAACGGTCCACGTCGCGCTCCGTGTGAGCCACCGACACGGAAGGGCCGAGCCACCACCCGGACTCCCAGACTCCACGGTTGGCCATGAAGACCCGGATCAGGGCCCGCAGGCCGGGGTCGTCGGCGGCCCGGGAGCCCGCCGCCTCGCGCGGGGGAACGGGGGTGAAGAAGTAATAGGCGTGCCCGCCCGCCTGCGCGACGCTCCAACGCAATCCGGCGCGCTCGATCTCCTTCCGCAGTCCCGCAGCCAGTCGCTCTCCAAGGTCGGCTGTCCGCTCGAACGCCTCCTCGGTCAGGACGCCCTCCAGGGCCGCGCGCGCGGCGGCCATCGATAGCGGGTTCGCGAACAGGGTGCCCCCGGTCGAGACCTCCCCGAGCACCACTCCCGAGACCACCCGCGCCTCCTCCGGCGGCGCGATCAGCGCTGCGAGCTCGGCCCGCATTCCGTATGCGGCGAGGGGGACGCCGGCGGCGATCGACTTGCCGACGGTGAAGAAGTCGGCCTCGAGCCCCCAGGCGCCGGCCAAGCCCGGATGGGCGCAGACGAGGGTGTGGGTCTCGTCGATGGCCAGCAGTGTCTCGGTGTCCCGCGTCAAGCGGCGGAGGCCGTCGTGGAAGCCATCCTCGGGCAGCAGCAAGCCGGCGTTGGTCATCGCGGGCTCCGCGAGAACCAGCGCGACGTCGCGCGGTCGGAGCGCCTCCTCGAGCGCGGCGAGGTCGTTGAAGGGGACGATCCGAGCCTGGCCCGAGATCCATCCGGGCAGGCCGCGCATCTCCGGCACGACCTCGCCGTCTTCGAGGACGACGAGGGTCGCGTCTCCCTCGCCGTGGTACTTGCCGTCGAACACCAGGATGGCCTCGCGCCCGGTCATCTCGCGTGCCAGGCGGATCACCTCGGTGTTCGCCTGCGTCGCCGAGAGCGTGAACTGCCACTGCGGTTGCCCATAGCGCCCGGCGAGGTGCTCGGCGACGGCGATCGCGTCCTCGGTGGGAAGCAGGAACTGGTTTCCGCGCCCCATGCGGCCGGCGACGGCCTCGACCACCGGCTCGGGCGCGTGGCCGCAGAAGGCGCTCATGTCGGCGATGTACATATCGAGATATGAGTGCCCATCGACGTCGATGAAGTACGCGCCCTTGCCGTTGGACACCCATACGGGCGGGTGGTCGTAGAGGTCGTCCATCCACGACATCGGGACTCCGCGGGGCATCGAGGCTCGGGCGCGCTCCAGCAGTGCCATCGAGGTGGGGCGCTCGGCGACGAAGCGAGCGTTCTCGGCCGCGTGAAGCGCCCGGGCGCGCTTCGAGTCGATTCGCGTGAGATCGGCTGTCATCCCACCCTTCCCGCGTCCTTGTGACGACTGTCGAGTGCGCTGACCCTACGGGGCTTCAGCCCGTTCATGTCGGCTCGAATCCGCGATCACAAGGCAGATCAGCGGGGATCGTCGGTCGAGCGCAACAATGACCGTCGATGTCCACGGTCGCCGGCATCCTGATCGCTGTGATCATCCTTCTTCCCGGCCTGATCTATCTCGGCCTGATGATCTGGGGTGCAGTGCTGGATGGGCGGGTCGACCGCGACCACCGGAACGACG
The DNA here is from genome assembly GCA_050697175.1 of Solirubrobacterales bacterium. GTDB lineage: Bacteria > Actinomycetota > Thermoleophilia > Solirubrobacterales > 70-9 > AC-56. The sequence goes on from JBOGZB010000097.1 coordinate 2,708, forward strand.
GCTAGGCACAGTCCGCGCCGTCGCCTATCCCCGCAGCCCGACGGCTTCCAGGGCCTCCGCTCGGGTCGGGAAGTCCTGGAAGAAGACGATCACGCCTTCCTTGACACGCCAGATCGCCGCGGCGTTCGTTTCGACCGTCGCTCCGCTGCCCGTGCCACGACCTTCGTAGCGACCGACGGAGATCACCTCACCACCGGGCAGCTCGTGCACCTCCGCGAATACCCGGAAGTCCTCGATCGCGTCGCCGATCCCCTCGAACATGAAGTCGAGCGCCTCCTCGCGCCCGTTCATCGCCTCGACCCCGAACAGCGGCCCCGCCATCGTGTGCCACTCGATCCGCGGGTGAAAGAGCGCGCCCACGGCTTCACGGTCGCGCCGATTGAAGGCGTCCAAGAAGCGCTGAACCACCTCAACGTTTTCTTGCGACATCGCGTCGGCCGAACCGTCGACTCAGGCTCGCTCCAGCACGACCACCGGGATCACCCGGTCGGTCCTCTGCTGGTACTCGTCATAGGCGGGCCATTGGCCGACCATCGCTTGCCACATCTCCGGCTTTTCGCCCGGGGTAGCCGTGCGAGCCCTCCCCTTGAAGCGCTCGCCCTCCACCTGGATCCCGACCTCGGGGTCGTCCGTCAGGTTGAGATACCAGGAGGGCGGAGCCTGTGACCCACCGTTCGAGGCGACGACGGTATAGGCGTCGTCGTGGGACGCATATATCAGCGGTGCCGTCCGCTGCTTCCCGGACCGGCGTCCCGTCGTGGTCAGCAGCAAGGTCTGGGTCCCGTTCCAGTCGTGTCCTTCCCGGCCATCGGTCTCGCGATAGCGATCCACATGTTCCTGGCCGAACAGCACTAACGATCCTCCGTTCGTTTGGTGACTCCAAGAGAGGCTATCGGGGGCGGTTTGGCGCGCGCGCCGGCTCGATGCGCGAGATACTGGGCGGAGGATGTCGCGGGAGAACGTCGAGTTCCTGGAGGGGCTGTACGCGGGCGCCGCCGACCTGGACAAGCAGGCGCTGCTCGACGCGCTGCCCGAGTTGATCGCCCAAACCTGCGATCCGGAGATCGAATGGGTCGAGGATCCGCGGCGAGCCGACCGGCGTGTCTACCGAGGCCACGACGGCGTGCGCGAGTCATGGGAGCGCTGGCTCGAGAACTTCGAGGAGTACGGGTTCGAGGTCGAGCAGATGGTCGACTGCGGGGACAAGGTTCTCGCGGTGGCTCGAGAGCAGGGCCAGGGAAGCCTCAGCGGCGCGACGATCGCCCAGCGGATCTTCGCCGTCTACACCTTCCGCGCTCAGAAGATCGCCCGCTACGAGGAGTTCTACGAGGAGCAGGACGCCCTCGAAGCCGCCGGCCTCGAGGAGTTGCCTTGACGGCCCTCGTCAGGTCCTGAGCCGCTCGGCCAGCGCGAACGGGCTCCCCTCGGAGTCTCGGCACACGGCCCAGCGCTCGCCCGGATGGATCACCGAGCCGCCGAGCTCGCGGACGCGCTCGAGCGCTGCCTTCAGGTCGCCGACGGAGAAGTAGGGGAGCGACGCGGTGTCGCCGGGGCCCGGACCACGCTCGTGGACCCCGAGCCGAACCCCGTCGCTCTCGGCCTCCCATCCAGAGCCGGCCTCGGCTTCCCGTGGGGCGAGCTGAGCTCCCAACACGCCGTTCCAAAAGCGGCGAGCCCGATCCGAGTCGTCGGCGGGAAACTCGATCAGCGGAGCGGGCATCGACCGGAGTATGCCCTCACCGTCGCTGTGCAGCGACCCGCAGAGCCTCGTCGCGATCGGTGAAGGTCTGGGAG